>NZ_JBTIXF010000028.1:0-80297 GCF_055793945.1 Plantactinospora sp. A48
TGGTGGGATTGTGGGTTTCTGTTTCCCCCCGGGGGACACAAAAACCCCACGATCCACAAGAAGGCCGTATCCGGCCGTCAGCCGGTAGCGCCCGACTCGGTGGGACCGGTGGGATCGGCCGTGCCGGTGCGACCGGGGGTTGCGCTGGTCGGGTCGGCGGGGTCGGTCGTATCGGTGTGACCGGGGGGTGCGCTGGTGGGGTCGGCCGTATCGGTGTGACCGGGGGGTGCGCTGGTGGGATCGGCCGCGCCGGTGTGATCGGGGGCCGTGCCGGTAGGGAGGGCCGTGCCGGCGAGATTGGTCGTGCTGGTGGCTTCGGCGTGCCGCTCGCGTAACCGGCCCCGGATCTCCTCCGGGGTGTAGGCCCGGCGCTTGCGTTCGGCGCGGGCCACCACCACGCCGGTGGCCGCGACGCCAGCGAGACCGGCCAGACCGAGGATCTTCCACCACCGCATCGGCATAGGCTAGCCGGCATGGTCGACGAAAGCATCGCGGCGGGCTCCGGCATGCCGGGCAGCCGCCGGGACCAGGATCAGGACCGCAGCCGGCCGCCGGCCCAGAGCCAGCTACCGGCCCAGAGCCAGCTACCGGCCCAGAGCCAGCTACCGACCCAGCGCCGAGCGCCGGACCAGTACCAGCTCCGGAGCCGAGCCCAGCCCCACGGGCCGGACCAGGACCAAGGGTCGGACCAGGACCAAGGGTCGGACCAGGACCAGGCGTCGCGGTCCGGCAACCCGTTGCGGGCGCTCAGCCTGGACCGGTTGCGCCAGCGGACGAGTATGAAATGGCGGCAGTTCCCGCCGGACGTACTCCCGCTCTGGGTCGCGGAGATGGACGTGCCGCTGGCCGAGCCGATCGCGCGGGCCCTGACCGACGCCATCGCCCTGGGTGACACGGGTTATCCGTACGGCCTCCGGTACGCCGAGGCGCTTGCCGGCTTCGCGGCCCGGCGGTGGGGTTGGACGATCGATCCTCGGCGTACGGCGATCGTGCCGGACGTCATGCTCGGCGTGGTCGAGATGTTGAAGCTGGCCACCGGCGACGGGGATGCCGTGGTGGTCAATCCGCCGGTGTATCCGCCGTTCTACCAGTTTGTCGCGCACTCGGGCCGGCGGGTGCTGGAGGCGCCGCTGGACCCGTCGGGCCGGCTTGACCTGGACGCTCTCGCCGTGGCGTTCCGGGCGGCGACCGCCGGGGGCCGGCGCGCGGCCTACCTGCTGTGCAGCCCGCACAACCCGACCGGCGCGGTACACACCCGGGACGAACTGTCCGCGGTGGCCGAACTGGCCGGACGGTACGGGGTACGGGTGATCGCCGACGAGATCCACGCGCCGCTGGTGCTGCCCGGGGCGGAGTTCGTGCCGTACCTGACGGTGCCCGGCGGTGCGGACGGGTTCGCGTTGCTGTCCGCGTCCAAGGCGTGGAATCTGGCCGGGCTCAAGGCGGCGCTGGCGGTGGCCGGTCCGGAGTCGGCGGCGGACCTGGCCCGGTTGCCCGAGGAGGTGAGCCACGGTCCCAGCCATCTCGGGATCGTCGCGCACAGCGCGGCCCTCACCGAGGGCGGCGCCTGGCTGGATGCCCTGCTGTCCGGATTGGACGGGAACCGGCGGCTGCTTGTCGACCTGCTCGCCGAGCGGCTGCCGGCGGTGCGGTACCGGCCGGGGGAGGGGACGTACCTGGCCTGGTTGGACTGCCGGGAGCTGGGTCTGGGCGACGATCCGGCCGCCGTGTTCCTGGACCGTGGCCGGGTGGCGGTCAACTCGGGGCTGGAGTTCGGTGCCGGCGGCGCGGGACATGTCCGGCTCAACCTGGCCACCGCGCCGGAGATCCTCGCCGAGGCCGTGGATCGGATGGCCGCCGCGGCAGCTCGTCGGAGCTGAGGCGAGCGCGGTCGGCACGGCGTCAGCGCGGTCGGCGCGGCGTCAGCGCGGTCGGCGCGGCGTCAGCGCGGTTGGCGCGGCGTTAAGCGGGGGCCCTTCCTATACCGGAAACGATAAGAAGGGGCCCTTCCTTGCCCCGCGGGCGGGGGCTTCTAGGGTGGGCGGGTGGCCGAGACGAGCATCAGCCTGGACGAGGCGGTCGAGCTGACCCGCACCGGGGACGTGTGGGTGTTCCGCGGGCGGAGCATGCCGGACCGGGCCATCCAGTTCACCACCAACAGTCCCGTCAACCATGTGGGCATGTCGGTGGTGCTGGAGGACCTGCCACCGTTGATGTGGCACGCCGAGCTGGGCCGGTCGCTGCCCGACCTGTGGTCCGGTACGCGGCAGCGCGGGGTGCAGCTGCACGACCTGCGGGACGCGGTCTGCGTCTGGGCCACCCGGTACGGCCAGCGGGCCTGGCTGCGCCAGCTGGAACCGTCGGCGAGCCGGGAGATGGAGGACGCGGTGTTGCGCACCGTCGCCCGGTTGGACGGCACGCCGTTCCCGTCCACCGCCCGGCTGGCCTGGCGCTGGTTGCACGGCCGGGCACCGGTGGTACGGCTGCCGAGGCCGGGCGGGCACCCGGGTGGCGGGGATCCCGGTGACCGCCGCCGGCCAGCCCGGGTCGGGGGCGGCGACACTCCGGTCGAGGCGCCGGGGGTACGCGGGCCGGCGTCGGTCCGGGACAGCGCGCTGGAGACGGCGTACTGCGCCGAGGTCGTCGCGGTGACGTACGAGGAGATGGGCCTGCTGCCGGGCGGACGGCGGCCGAACTGGTACGACCCCGGGCGGTTCTGGAGCGGCGACGACCTCGCGCTCACCGGTGGCGCGCGACTGGGCGCCGAGATCGCGGTCCGGATCCCGCCGCGCTGATCCGGCTCGGGACGGGCGCTGGCCCGGCTCCGGGTGGGCGCTGGCCCGGCTGCGGTGGCGCGGACCATAAAAAGGCCAGCGTCGATCCGGTTTGCCGCGCGCCCGGCGCGGATACTGCTACCTGCGTGAATACTTCGACCGACCTCGAGACGCTCACCGAGTTCTTCGATCGGTACGGCGCCGCGCTGGTGGCGGCCGACGTACCCGGCATCGCGGGCTGTTATGCCCTGCCGGGCATGGTGGTCGCGGACACCTACAGCTTCTCGTTCGCCACGCCGGCCGCGGTGGCGCTGTCCTTCGTCGGCGCCGCACCGGACTACCAGGACCGGGAGCTGGTGGCGGCGAACGCGCAGATCCGGGACGTACGGTCGGTCTCGGCGCTGCTCACCACGGTGGCTGTCGAGTGGGAGTACCTGGACAGCCGGGGCGGCGCGGTGCCGGGGGAGCGGTTCGAATACCTGCTGCGGATGACCGACGGCGGCCCGGCGATCTGCACGGTCATCCGCGCCGGTTGACCACGTCACCCGGCCGTCGACGCGACGGGCACCGTGCGGCACCGTCCGGCCGTGGACGCGACGGGCACCGTGCGGCACCGTCCGGCCGTGTAGGCGACGCCGGGCGGATCAGTTCCGCGAGCCGTCCCGGATGCTCCGGTGGCCCAGTGGCGCCTTCAGGCTGACCGTGGTCACCATGGGCGCCGCGAGCTGCGCCACCGCGCCGTCGCAGTCGGCGCCGGGCAGCCGGCCGACGAGCAGGGTGATCGTGACGGCGTCGGCGGCCTCGGCGATGTCCACCCGGCCCAGCGCCGCGCACTCCGGACGCCCGGTGGTGGTGAAGTGGACCCGTACCTGGTTGCCGGTCGCCGGGGCGATCCGGTCCCAGACGGCGGGCCGGAGATCGACGGCCCGGCTGTCCGGACGGGTCTCGTTCGGGCCCGGCTCCCGGGGCGCGCCGGAGACTGACGGGCCGGGCTGTGGTGGCGGCAGGGCGGTGGAGGTCACCTCTCGCCCCGGGTCACTGCCGCTTCCGGCCGGACTGCCGCCGGCCACCTGGGCGCAGGCCCCGGTGGCCAGCAGCATGGTCAGCGCCGTGCCGAGTCGAAGTGTTCGCATCATGTCTCCTTGGACCGGCAACGTGACGGCCTGGTTCCGCTCCGTACGATAGTGAACGTGCCGGGTGCCGGACCCGCGAACGCGGATCCGGCACCCGTTCCCATGCTGTCCGGTTGGCTGCTCCGGTCAGGCCGAGATGTACCGCACCTGGTTGTAGAGGCTGGAGACCTGGTTGCCGTAGTACGGCGAGTACATGTACTGGGGCTGGTTGTTGTACTTGAAGTCGTTGTGACCGTTGATGTTGCCCCAGTTGCCGTCGAAGTTGATCAGCCAGGGGCCACCGGACGATCCGCCGGTCATGTCGTTGACCATGTAGATGATGTTGGTGCCACCGCTGTAGGTGGTCCCCGTCGCCTCGGTGAGGCAGCATCCGTTGTAGGGGGACGCCTGCGGGTAGCCGAAGGCGTAGGCGTACTGGCCGACGGCGTAGTTCCAGGCGATCCCCTGCGCGCCGAGGTAGTCGGCGATGCGGTAGCCGGCGCTGTTGCGGTACATGATGGCGGCGCCGACGTCGTTGGCGAAGTCGTTGTTGTTACCGAACCAGGCGCTCGTGGTCCAGAGCGCGGACGCGGACCAGTTGCCGTAGGGGGCGGAGCCGCTGGCGTAGTTGGGCACGAAGACCCAGTTGTAGTTCCACTGGCCGCCGCTGGAGACGCAGTGGCCGGCGGTCCACACCGTGGACTTGCCCTCGGTGTTGACGATGGCTCCCGAACACACGTAGTTCAGGCCGGCGCTGGTGAAGAAGACCTTGCCGTTGGTCCTGGCGGCCGGGGAGCCGACCGGGAGGTTGGGGTAGAACGAGTCGGTGGACACGCCCGGTGCCGCGGCCTTCGGCTCGGCCACCGGTGGCGCCGCCGGGATCGAACCGGCGGGGCCCTGCGGGCGGGTCGCCTCGGTGCCGGAGGTGGTTCCGGTGCCGGCGGACGCGCTCGCCCGCTTCATCGAGGGCAGGTCGCTGTCCGGGTGGGCGTTCTTCATCCGGTCCGGCGTCCAGTAGGCGGTGAGTGCCTGCTGCTGGGCCTCGGCGCCGGAGCCCTGCATCGTGCGGGCGACGTCGGCGGTGACCTGAGCTGGCCCACTGGTCAGGCCGCTACCGGTGCTGGCTGCCTCGGCGGCGGTGACGACGCCGGTGGTCAGCGCGGTGCCGACCATGGCCGTGGCCACGGTCAACGCCGCGAGGCGCTTGGAGAGCTTCAACACGTCCTCCTTGAGAACCTATTGGTGGCTGCTGGGGATTGGGCAGCCGAGATAATTGTTATCGGCAATCGTTACATGTCAACTGATCAATGCCATGTCGACTTGCCAATCATGGCGGATTCAAAAATTCGCCGGGTGCGGACCGTGATTCCGTTCGTGCATTCCGTCGAGTCCGTCGAGTCCGACATATCTAGGCGCTCGACGGCTTTGTGCTTGCCTGTTGTCGGTGGCTGATCCGCCGAATCTGCCAAGGAATCACTGGACCGATCACCCTGGGTCACGCTGGCCAAAGTTGTCTATTAACAGCATGTTAAAGATTGATCATCCAAGCCCGCTGGAATCGCGTTGAGCTGAGCCGATCAATGATCCGATAAATTGCCGATTGGTGGCCCAGCCCGAGGTGGCGGTCGTTCGGGGAGTCTGTCTGCGAGATTACGAGATGGTTCTTAAAGAAAGATGCTGCCCGAGCGCGGAAACACGGAAAAACGCGAAAATAGTCCTCTCGCGGCTTCTGTCGGTTGTCGGGAATTACCCAGTGAGTATTAGCGACATGCCGGCGAGGTCCGACAATTCCGTCCCGCCCCGGCCACCACACTGGCACCCGTCCGACCCGCCGGATTCGAACCGATCGACATGGAGCGACACGATCTGACGTACCGCCTGGACGGCCCGCCCGTACCGTTCGGTGGTCAGCCCGCTAGTCTCGCCGGGTCAGCTATGAGTCGCTGGAGGGGCCGATGCCCGGCGCGGTGGAAATTGAGCGGCGCAGGCCGGGTCCGCTCGCCTGGGCACCATGGATCGTGGTGGTGGCGGGCGCCTGCGTGATGATGGTGCTGTTCGTCATCGCCGTGGCCGCCTATTCCGGCTATTCCGGCGGGGCCGGCCCGAACCGGTCCAGGGCCCTGACCCAGCCACGGTGGCAGTCAGCGGGCCCGCCGATCGCCGATTCCGGCTCGTCGGCCCCCGGAACGCCCTCGGCCGTCGCAACCACCGCAGCCGCTGTGGAAACGGCCGGGGCGCCGTCGGCCGCGCCGACGCCCGCCCACCGGCCGCGTCCGCCGTCGGCGTCGGCCGTGCCGGGCCGGGCGGCACCGAGCCGGTCCGCCGGCCCGCAATCCCCGGTGCTGACCACGAGTTACCGGGTACGCGACATCTGGGGCGGCTCGTTCATCGGTGAGTTGAGGATCGGCAACCCGTCCGGTGCGGCACGGTCGTGGACGGCATCGCTGAGCTTTCCGGCCGGCGTCGGTGACCTCCGGCTCTACCAGGTGGACGGCCGGTCCCAGCCGACCCTGCGCCGCACCGGCGACCGGTACGTGTTCACCGGCTCGGCAACGCTCGCCCCGGGAACGTCACTCCGGTTGCAGATGTGGTTCCACACCGCGACCGAGCCGCGCCCACTGGCCTGCTCGGTGAACGGCGCCGGCTGCGACCTCAGCGGTTCGTGACCGGTCGGCTGCGGGTGGCCGGGGGTACGGGCACCCAGAAGCGCAGCTTGGCACCCCGCTGATCCTCCAGCACCCCACCGTTGTGTTCGATCACCCGGCGGGACGCGACGTTGTCCACGTCGCAGGTCACCAGCGCGGACTCGATCCCGAGTTCCCGGGCGACCGGCAGAACCGCCCGGAGCATCGCCGTAGCGTGCCCGCGCCGCCGGGCCGACGGGCGTACGTCGTAACCGATGTGCCCGCCGAGGTCCCGCAGGCTCGGGGTGAGCCGGTGCCGGACCGCGATCCGGCCCAGGTACCGGTCGCCCTCGACCCACCACAGGGTGGTGGACGGGACGAACCCGGCCGGCCGTGGCGACTCGGGCAGCGCCTGCGCGCGTAGTTCGGCCACGAACCGCGCGAAACCCTCGGGTGAGGTCCAGGTGGTGGCGTGTTCCCGGATCTCGTGTCCGATCATCGTGTGGTCCTGCCGGTCACCCCGGCCCTCGGCGCGGAACTCGGCCATCGCGGCGAGGAAGGACTCGCGGACCCGGCTGGTCGGCTCGGTCAGGGTGGGCATGCCGGTAGTCAAGCGAGCCCGGCGGTCCCGCGCCAGCCAATTAGCCGCCACACCGGGCCGCCGGAGACCACCAGCCGGGACTGGGCGGTGGTCCACTACCAGCGCCCGGCCGGCGACTACGACGACTGGGGTCTGTACGCCTGGGGCGACATCGACCCGGCGTCCCAGACGGACTGGCCCAAGGGACAACCGTTCGCGGGCGAGGACTCGTACGGCCGGTTCGCCTGGGTACGGCTCAAACCGGGCGCCGGTTCCGTTGGCTTCCTCATGGTAGACAGGAACGGCACGAAGGATGTCGGGGCGGATCGCGGCATCGACGTCACCAGCACCGGGGAGGTCTGGATCAAGCAGGGCGACCCGACGGTCTACACCACCCGCCAGGCGGCCACCGGGGAACCGGATCCGCCCGTCGACCAGACCACGGCGGTGTTGCACTACCGCCGCACCGACGGCGACTACTCCGGATGGGGGCTGCACGTCTGGACCGGCGCGGCGGAGCCGACCGACTGGGGCAGCCCGCTGCGGCCGAGCGGCCAGGACGCCTACGGCGTGTACTGGAAGGTGCCCCTGGCGGCCGGGGCGAGTGACGTCAACTACATCATCCACAACGGCGACACCAAGGACCTGCCGGATGACCAGCGCCTCGACTTCGCCACCGCCGGACACCAGGCGTGGCTGCTGGCCGGTACGCCGGGCCGGCTGCTGCCGGTGACCGCCAGCGTGAGCCACGACCTCGACATCACCAGGCAACGGGCCCAGTGGATCGACGCCGGGACCGTGGCCTGGCAGACCGGGCCCACCGACGGCCGCCGGTACGACCTGGTCTCCGCCCCCGAGGGCGGCCTGGTCGTCATCGACGGCAAGCTGTCCGGGACGTACACCCGGGTGGAGTTACGGGCCCGGCGCGACAGCCTCACCGAGGCCCAGCGCGCGAAGTTCCCGCAGCTGTGGCAGTACCGAGCATTCGACCTGGACCAGCGCGATCTGGCCCGGGTACCGGACCTGCTGCGCGGCCAGGTCGTGGTGACCGAGAGCGACGACGCCGGCCACCTGCTGGCGGCGACCGGGGTGCAGCTGCCCGGGGTGCTCGACGACGTGTATGCGGCGGCCACCGGCGCGGACCTCGGGGTGAGCTTCGACGGCGGCCGGTCAACGCTGTCGGTGTGGGCCCCGACCGCCCGGTCGGTGGCGCTGCAACTGTTCGACGACCCGGCCGGCAGCCCCAGCGTCGTCGCCATGCGCCGGGACGACCGTACCGGCGTGTGGTCGGTACGCGGCGGCCGGAGCTGGACCGGACGCTACTACCGCTACCAGGTGCGGGCCTGGCAACCCGCCACCCAGCGGATGGTCACCGTGTCGGTCACCGACCCGTACTCGGTGGCGCTGTCGGCCGACTCCACGCACAGTCAGATCGTCGACCTGACCGACCCGAGGCTGGCGCCCGCCGGGTGGGACGCGCTGCGCAAGCCGACCGCGGTGGCCCCGGCCCGGGCGCAGATCCAGGAACTGTCGGTACGCGACTTCTCGATCGCCGACACCAGCGTGCCGGCCGGGCGGCGGGGCACGTTCGGCGCCTTCACCGACCCGACCAGCGCCGGGATGCGACATCTGAAGGCCCTCGGCGACGCCGGCGTGACCCACCTGCACCTGCTGCCGGTCTTCGACTTCGCCACCATCCCCGAGCGGCGGGCCGACCAGAAACAGCCGGCCTGCGACCTGGCCGCGCTGCCGCCGGACTCGGAGAAACAGCAGGAGTGCGTGGCGGCCGTCGCCGACACCGACGGCTACAACTGGGGGTACGACCCGCTGCACTACACCGTGCCCGAGGGCGGGTACGCGGTCGACCCGGACGGTGCCGCCCGGACGAGGGAGTTCCGGCAGCTGGTGGCCGGGGTCAACGGCGCCGGCCTGCGGGTGGTGCTGGACGTGGTCTACAACCACACCGCCGCGTCCGGCGCCGACCCGAAGTCGGTACTCGACCAGATCGTGCCCGGCTACTACCACCGGCTGCTCGACGACGGCACGGTCGCCGACTCCACCTGCTGCGCCAACACCGCACCCGAGCACGCGATGATGGGCAAACTGGTGGTCGACTCGATCGTCACCTGGGCCACGGCGTACAAGGTGGACGGTTTCCGGTTCGACCTGATGGGCCACCACCCGAAGGCGAACATCCTGGCCGTGCGGGCGGCGCTGGACCGGTTGACCCTGGCCCACGACGGGGTCGACGGGCGGTCGATCCTGCTCTACGGGGAGGGCTGGAACTTCGGCGAGGTCGCGGGCGACGCCCGGTTCGTGCAGGCCACCCAGGCCAACCTGGCCGGCACCGGCATCGGCACCTTCAACGACCGGCTCCGCGACGCAGTCCGGGGCGGCGGCCCGTTCGACGGCAACCCCCGGGTCCAGGGTTTCGCCTCGGGCCTGTTCACCGACCCGAACGGCGACCCGGTGAACGGCACGGCCGCCGAGCAGCGGGCCCGGCTGCTGCACTACCAGGATCTGCTCAAGGTGGGCCTGACCGGAAACCTGGCGGGCTACCGGTTCACCGACTCGTCCGGCGCCTCGGTCAGCGGGGCGCAGGTCGACTACAACGGATCGCCCGCCGGCTACACCGCCACGCCGGCGGAGGCCGTCACGTACGTCGACGCGCACGACAACGAGATCCTGTACGACGCGCTGGCGTACAAACTTCCCCAGGGCACCGGCGCGGCGGACCGGGCCCGGATGCAGGTGCTCGCGCTGGCCGCCACCGCGCTCGGCCAGGGCACCGGGTTCGCCGCCGCCGGCTCCGAGCGGTTGCGGTCCAAATCGCTGGACCGCAACTCGTTCAACTCCGGTGACTGGTTCAACCAGATCCGGTGGAACTGCGCCGACGGCAACGGGTTCGGCGCCGGACTGCCCCCGGCCCCGGACAACCGGGACAAGTGGCCGTACGCCCGGCCACTGCTGGCCGATCCGGCGCTGGTGCCGGACTGCGCGGCCATCGACCAGGCCAACGCCGGGTACGCCGAACTGCTCCGGATCCGCCGCTCGTCGCCGGTGTTCGGGCTGGCCAGTGCCGCCGAGGTGCAGCGGCGGGTGTCGTTCCCACTGTCCGGCACCGACGAGACCCCGGGCGTGCTGACCATGCGCCTGGACGGCCGGGGCCTGGACGGCCGCTGGTCGTCGCTGACGGTGGTGTTCAACGCGACCCCGCACGCCGCGGCGCAGACGGTCCCGCAGCTACGCGGCGCCGACGTGAGCCTGCACCCGGTACAGCGGGACTCGGCCGACCCGGTGTTGCGGACCGCGTCCTTCGACCCGGCCAGCGGCACGTTCAGCGTGCCCGCCCGGAGCGTCGCGGTCTTCGTCCAACGCGGCTGACCGGTAAGGAAGGGCCCCCTGTTATCGCTTTTCGTATAGCAGGGGCCCCTCTTAACGTTCTGACCAGCGCCGCCGGGGAGGCGGCGGGCCGCGGAGCCGGGATTGGCCACCGACGGTGCCGCCGGCTCGGGCTAACGTCGCCGTCATGGAGATCCTGCGGTACACGGCCTTCACCGACCTCCCGAACGGCGGCAACCCGGCCGGCGTGGTGCTCGACGCCCGGGGAACGGACGACGCCAGGATGCTCGCCATCGCCGCCGACCTCGGTTACTCCGAAACCGCCTTCCTGCTGCCCAAAGGCACCGATCGGGACTTCACGGTCCGGTACTTCAGCCCTCGGGCGGAGGTGCCGTTCTGCGGGCACGCCACCATCGCCTCGGCCGTGGCGTACGCCGACCGGCACGGACCGGGGACGCTTCGGTTCGACACCCGGGCCGGTCGGGTCGACGTGGTCACCACCGTCGCGTCCGGCGGCCCGCCCACCGCGACGCTGATCAGCGTTCCACCCCGTACCGTGGCGTTGGCCCAGGACGATCGCGCCGCGTTGCTCGCCGCGCTGCGCTGGCAGCCGGGAGACCTGGACGCCGACCTGCCGGCCCGGATCGGGTACGCCGGGGCCTGGCACCCGATCATGGCGGCCGGGACCCGTGCCCGCCTCGCCGACCTGGACTACGACTTTCCGGCGCTGGCCGCGCTGATGGCCGCGCGGGAATGGACCACTGTGGACCTCGTCTGGCGGGAGTCGCCGACCGTTTTCCACGCTCGTAACCCGTTCCCGCCCGGTGGGGTCGTGGAGGATCCCGCCACTGGCGCGGCGGCGGCCGCCCTCGGCGGTTACCTGCGGGAACTCGGTCTGGTCGACCCGCCCGCCACCCTCACCGTCCACCAGGGTGCGGATCTCGGACGACCCAGCCTGCTGACCGTGCGGGTCCCCGCCGCGGCGGCCTCGGGCATCGAGGTCAGCGGGACCGCCGTGCCGCTGCCGGACTGAACGTCCGGCCGGTCCCCGCGCGTCCCGGTCGGCTCCCGCCGTTCTCGTTCGTCCGGAGGCCGGCCCCCGCGCGCCCCGGCGGGTTCCGGCCGTTCTCGCTCGTCCAGGCTTGCCCCGCCGGCCCCGCCGGCCCCGCCGGCCCCGCCCGGTCCCGGCCAGTCCCGGCCGGTCCCGCTCGGTCCCGTCCTCCTCGACGGTTGCAGCGCTCCGCCCCCGTACCTGGAGAGGTACGGGGGCGCAGCGCTGGTGTCGCGGCCGTTCCGGCTGGCCGACCGTGGTCGCGCCGGTCCGGTCATCCCGTCAGAAGCAGCCCGGGACGTCGGTGAGGGCCAGCGCGCCGGTGAAGCAGTTGTCCGGCCGGTTCTCGAAGACGATGGTGTCCTCGTCGCCGGTGACCACGCCGAACGGCCCGTTGTTGGCGATGCCGCCACCGCCAACCCCGGCCGTGTTCTCCGTGATCTTGACCGCGGTCAGCGTGACCAGCCCGTGGTTGTTGATGCCACCGCCGCTCCTACCGGCCATGTTGCCGACCAGCAGGCTGCGGGTGATGTTCACCTGAGAACTGGCGTTGTTGATGCCGCCGCCGTCGCGGCCGGCGACGTTGCCGGCGATCAGGCTGTTGTAAATGGTGGTGGTGCCGGTGGACAGGGCTATGCCGCCACCATCCCGGCCTGCGGCGTTGTTGGCCACCGTGACCTGTCGCAGGGTGAACCGTCCCCCGGACCAGCCGAAGATGCCCCCGCCGTTCCGGGCGCTGGAGTTGTCCTTGATCAACGCCTTGTGCAGCGTGACGGTACCGCCGGCGTTCCAGATGCCGGCGCCGTCGTGGTGCGACCTGTTGCTGGCGACGACGGTCTTCTCCGCCAGGACGGTTCCGTCTTCGGAGTTGGCGATGCCACCACCGTTACGGCCCGCGGTGTTGTACGAGATGCGGGAGTCCTCGATCCGCAGCAGGCCGCTGTTCTCGATGCCACCGCCGTTGCCGGTGATGGCCTGGTTGCGCTCGACGTTGCTCTCCTTGAGCAGGAGCGTCCCGTCGTTCTCGATCGCGCCGCCGGCGTTGCTGCTCTGGTTCTTCACCAGCGTCGTCTTCTCCAGCTCGGCCGTGCCACCCTCCTCGACCCGGAGCGCGCCGCCCCCGCCGGAGTAGCCGCCCTTGATGGTGAGGCCACGCAGCCGCAACTGCCCGCCGAGACCCACGTTGAAGAAGCGGAACCGGTCGGACTGCGTCGCCGCCACCAGCACTGACTTGTCGCCCTCGATGCTCACCGCGCGGGTGATGGTCGGGAACGCGCTGCCGCTGTTGCTGGTGATGGTGTAGGTGCAGTCGTGCGCGAGCTTGATGGCGCCACCCCGGCCGGCGTTGGCCCGGATGACCGCGATCAGCAGCGACTCGGAGTCGCAGGGCACCTCGACGATCCGAGATTCACGCCCACCCGGTCCGCCCCAGTCGGAGCCCTCCGGTCCGCCCTTGCCGGCGGAGTCTGATCCGCCCCGGTCGGAGCCTTCCGGTCCGCCCTTGCCCGCGGAGTCGGGTCCGCCCTTGCCGGTGGAGCCGGGTCCGCCCTTGCCGGCGGCGTCCGCGTCGCTCTTGCCCCGGGTGTCCGGGTCGCCCTTGCCGGCGGCGTCCGGTCCGCCCTTGCCCGCGGAGTTCCCCTCGCTCCTGCCCCGGGTGTCGGGGTCGCCCTTGCTCGGCGCGCCGGACGCACCGCCGGGTGCGGCGCTCGGGGAACCCGGCGTGCCCTTCGAGGCATCGCCGCCGGGCGCACCGCCCGGGGTGACGCCGGCGGCGCCCTCCGGGCCGCCGCCTTCGAAGGCACCACCGGGAGCGCCGTCACCGCCGCCCCAGTCCTGCCCGTCCGGGTTCCAGCCCGGCCCGTCCTGCTCGTCGGACTCCCGGCCGCCGGGGACCTCCGGCCGGCCCGATTCGCCCGGCCCGCCATCCTGCTTCGGGGCGTCGGCCTGGTTGACGTGCTGGGCGGTGGGCTTTCCGGCGAGCCGGTTCAGCCCGGTCGCGCCGGCACTCGTGCTCAGCGAGGCGGCGACCAGGCTGACGCCGGCCAGCCCGGCGACCCCGGTGGTCAGCCACCAGCGCCGCCGGGTCGACGACGGCACATCGGATGTGCCCGGGCCGTCGTTCTCGTGAAGATAATTGGACATCTGACCTCTCAGCCCCTCTTCTCGTGGGACACGAAGGCACTCCACTACAAGGAGCACCTAGCGCCACAAAGTGCGTGTATGGCACTGAGAAGGAACGTATGAGAGCACTCTTCGTTTAGCGGCAGCTACCCGAAATAACCACACATAAGGGTATTTAGCGAAAAAACGGGCAAATCGCAAAGAAGGGTCCGGTAAGGGACACCTGGTCAGCGTCGGCAGGCACCGTCCGGCCACAACACCGTGACGGGGAGCCCCCGGGTCCTGGCCAGTCGTACCACGTCGGCCGTGTCGCCCACGTTCATCGACGGCCGGCCGTCCCACACCGCGAGCAACCGGTCGCAGCGGCGCAGGACCTCCTCGCTCGCCGCCAGGTAGGCGGCCCGGCCGGCGTGCGGAAACGACAGGTACGACACGGAGCGGGCCCCGGCGACCAGCTCGTCGAAGACCGCCCGGTTGGTCGGCTCCACGGCGGCGGTCCGGTAGTCCAACGCGGGGATGACCGCCTCGTAATCTCCACCCAGCGCCAGCACCGCCCGGGCGAACAGCTGATCGGCGCCGTCGGCCAGGCAGGTCACCCCGTGCAGGTCGGGACCCGCGTACGGCGCCAGGTGCGCGGCGAGGCATGCGTACACCAGCTCGGGCGTGCCGTCGGCCAGGCGCACGTGACCGGTGATTCCGATCCGTGGCATGGGTGTCCGTCCCCTGGTCAGTGTGGCCGCACCCGGACGATGCGGAAGCCCGCGTCGGCCAGGATCTCAGGCAACTCACGGATTCCGCTGTAGTTGCGTTCCCGCATGTCGCCGGAGAGAGTCTGCCAGTCGGTCACCGCCGGGTGCAGCCGCCGGTCGTCGTCGCGCCGTTTCCCGTAGGACCAGCCGGCCGCCGCCCGGGACGCCAGCCACCGCTCGTGTTCCAGTTCGGCCAGCAGCTCCACCTCCCGCTCGGCCAGCACGTACTCCTGGCTGGGGCCGACCCGGGGATAGAGCGCGCAGCCGATCCGGGCCAGCTTGCGACCGATGTCCCGGGCCTGCTCCCGGTTGGCCTCGCGGCCGGTGGCCGGCAACTCCTCCCAGGCCACCAGCATCGAGTTGGTCTCCGCGGTGTCGCCGTGCCGGCGCCGGTCCAGCACGTACGACTGGTGGATCGCCCGGCCCAACCGCTCCACCAGATCCTCGCCGATCAGCGCCGGGTCGCAGGCGGCCTGCACCACGCCGTACGGGCGGACCGCGCCGGACGCCCCGCCGAGCAGGTAGTCCGGCTCGGTGTCGAAGGCCTCGCGCAGGCTGGCCAGCCGCTCCAGGCGGACCACGATGGACCCCGGTCCCGGCTGCCAGATCTGCTCGGCGAGCAGCGCGGTCTTCAGCGCCCGCTCGTCGTCGTCGTAGCAGAGGTAGACCCGGTCCGGCGGCAGCGGGAAGGTGTCCTCGTCGAGCAGTTGGGGCAGGCCACCGTCGAACGGGGTGACCCGGCAGGACAGCGCCAGGAACGGGTAACGGTAGGCCAGGTCGGCCGCGACGGCGGTGGCCCGCTCGTCCACCAGGGCCACCCGCAGCGGCGCGTCGTCCCGCAGGCCGCTGCGACGCCACCGCCGGGCCAGTTCCACCAGTACCGCCTGACCGAAGTTCGACGCGCCGAGCAGCACGATCCGGGGCGGCCCGTGGGGCAGTGGCACCGGCGGCTGCTCGGCCAGCAGCCTGCGTGCCGCGAGATCGTCGATGTTGAAGAAGGTGAGCTGGGTGCCACCCGGGCGTACCGTGCCGAGGATCCGCGCCTGCAACGCCAGCCCGAACTCCGGGTCGTCGACGTGGGCGTACACGGCCAGCGGGGTCTGCCGGACGGCCCGGGCGGCGGCCAGCGCGATGGCGGTGTTGGTGGCGCTGTCGCTGGTGCAGGCGTACAGGACGCGGGCGTGCGCGATCCCGGCCGAGCGCAGCGCGTCCGGATCCCGCGCGGCTCCGCTCACGTGCGTGTCCGGTGAACCGGCCAGGGTGGTGGTCGACTCGACGGCGACCGCGTCGGAGGGGATCAGCACCACCCGCTCGCCGTCCGCGCGTAGCCGGCGGACCAGCGTCCCGGCCACCATGCCGTCGCCGCAGACGATGACATGGCCGCGCAGATGACGGGTACGCCAGCGGCGCAACTCGGTGGCGAACAGCGCCCGCGCGGCCTCCACCAGGGCGTACGCGGTCACTGCCGGAGCGGAGAACCGGGCCAGGTTGAGGGCGGTGTTGAACGGCCCGCCCTGATCCAGCGGGGGCGAGCCGAGCACGAACAGTTGCAGGTCGTAGTAGAGGACGTCGAGCGGCGCGCTGCTCAGGTCGGGGTGGTCGCGCAGGTAACCGGCGAGTCCCAGATATCCGGCCACCAGCGAGACGAGCCCGAGGGCCGCGAACGCGGCCCGCAGCAGTACGGCGGTCTGGGTGCGGGCCGGACCGCCGGAACCGGTGTCGGGCAGGCTGTCTGGCACGGCGGGCACCTGTCGGTCGCGGTGGTGACGCAGTGCAATCGTAGCGTCGCCGGCTCGCACCGCCCATCGGTCGATCCGCCGCCGGTATCCGAGCCATCACCGGCCCGGCGCGGCCACCCCCGGGGTAAGGTCCGCCCGTTGAACCCGGCACCGCGACGACGTGGACGCGGCTCCGGACCGGGACCGCCCCGATGGAGGTCAGATGGCTCAGGAGCCGGCCGTGCTGCACTCCCGGTTGAAGCACCACCTGCACCACCGGCTACGGCCGATGACCGGGCGCGATCCCGGCGAACAGGGCCGGTCCACCACTCCCATCGAGTTGCTGTACGACCTGACGTACGTGATCGCCTTCGGGGCCGCCGCGGATCAGCTCGCCCATCACATCAGCGCTGGCCAGCTGGGTGCGGCCCTCGGCGCGTACGCGTTCGCGATCTTCGCCGTCACCTGGGCGTGGATCAACTTCACCTGGTTCGCCTCCGCGTACGACAACGACGACGCGCTGTTCCGGGCCGCGACGCTCATCCAGATGCTCGGTGTCATCGTGCTGACCTTCGGACTGCCGGTCAGCTTCGAGGCGGCGGCGCACGGCCACAGCCCGAACAACATCGTCATGGTCATCGGGTACGTCATCATGCGGGTGCCGCTGATCGCGCTCTGGCTGCGCGCCTCCCGACAGGATCCGGCACACCGCAGGGTCAACGTCGGATACGCGCTGCTGATCGCCGTCGCGCAGCTCGGCTGGCTGCTGTCCGCGGTCCTTCCGCTGCCGCCCGTCGCGACCGTCGCCGTGCTCGTCCTGCTCGCGGTCGCCGAGATGACCGCGCCGGTTGTCCTGGAACGTCGGCTGGGAAGCCCGCCGTGGAATGCCGGCCATGTGGCCGAACGATTCAGCCTGCTCACCCTGATCACCCTCGGGGAGGTGGTCGCCGCCACGACCGGCGCGGTGACCGTCCTGGTCAGGGCGCAGGGCTGGACCACCGCCGCCGTCATCATCGTGGCGTCGGGGCTGGTGCTCACCGCGGCGCTCTGGTGGGCGTACTTCCTCATTCCCGCCCGACCCATCCTGGAGAAGTGGCCGTCCCGCACGTTCGCCTGGCGCTACGCGCATCTGCCGATCTTCGGTGCCATCGCCGCCGTCGGGGCCGGGCTGCGGGTCGCCACCACCGCCGTCGAGGAGAAGTCCCTGTCCGCGGTCCAGGTCGCCCTCGCCCTCGCGGTTCCGGTTGCGATTCTGATCACAATGATCTTCGTGACGTGGAGCGTCCTCATGCGCGCCTACGACCTGACCCACCTGCCCCTGCTGGCGCTCACGCTCGTTCCGCTCGTCGCCGCCGTCACCATCCCGCTGCTGCTGGGCTCCACCGGACCGATCGAGCCGGACGACCCGGCGAGCCTGGGGATACTCGCCACGGCCGTCGCGCTGGTCGCGCTGTCGGCGATCGTCGAGGTGGTCGGGCATGAACTGGTGGGCTTCAAGCACACCATGCGAGCCCTGAACAAGGCCCACTGAGCATCGGCGCCACCGCCATTTCCACGGGTTGCCTCCACTGAGTACGGTGACGGCCAGTCGACGGTGGTCGTCGGGGCGGGACGGTCAGGGAGCGGGGGTGGTAGTGGTGCCGACGACGCTGGCCCCCGCGCCGGGGACCATCGGGCCGCGACCGGCGGCGGGAGGTGGCGGACCGCGACCCGGGGCGGTAGCCGTCGGGTCCCGGTCCGTGGCGGTCGGCCGTCAGGGTTGGCCGCGTCGCGTCCTGCGGGACACCCCGCGCCGGCTCGTCGCCATCCTGGCCGGCCTGGTCACGCTGGGCCTGCTCACGGGTGTCGCGGGCTTCGTCGGGGTACGGCAGCGGGCCGACCTGATCGACGGTGTGACCGCGCGCAGCGGCGCGCTGGTGCTGGCCGCCCAGAATCTCTACCGGGCGCTGTCCGACGCGGACGCCACGGCCGCCAGCGCGTTTCTGTCCGGCGGGGTCGAGCAGGCGGCGCAGCGGGACCGGTACGAGCGCGGGCTCGCCCAGGCCGCGACGGCGCTGTCGGTGCTCACCGCCGGCCGCTCGGACGACGGGACCCGGGATTCCGCGATCGCCGTGATCAGCACCGAGCTGCCGGTCTACAGCGGGCTGGTGGAGACGGCGCGGTCGTACAACCGGCAGGGGCTGCCGGTCGGCGCGGCCTACCTGCGGGAAGCCTCGGGGCTGATGCGGCAACGGATGCTGCCGGCGGCCGAGCAGCTCTACCGGTCGGTCACCGATGAGTTGCGCCGGGCCCGCGCGGGCGGTGCCGGGCTTCCCTGGTTCGCGGTGCTGCTCGGGTTGTTGACCGTGGCGGCCCTGGTGGCCGCCCAACGGTGGCTCACCCGCCGGACGAACCGGTTGGTCAACATCGGACTGCTGGCCGCCACCGTCGCCGTGGTGGCGCTGATCGGCTGGTTGGGCAGCACGGCGGTGCTGGCCGCCGGGCGGCTGGTGGCCAGCGACCGGGAGGGGTCGGCGCAGGTGGACCGGCTGGCACAGGCTCGGATCGCCGCCCTGCGGGCCCGTGCCGACGAGTCGCTGACCCTGATCGCCCGGGGTGGCGGCGCCGAATTCGACCGGGACTACACCACGATGCTGGACCAGCTCATCGGGCCGGACGGGCAGGGCGGACTGCTGCGCACCACCGCCGACCAGGCGGCCGATCCGGCCACCCGGTCAGCGGCGCGGGACGCCGCCGACCTGGCCCGGGAGTGGCGGACCGCACACCAGGAACTACGTCGGTTGGACGACGGCGGCCAGTACACCGAGGCGGTGACCGCCGTACTGGGCACCGGCCCGGAGGCGACGACGAGCATCTTCACCGGTCTCGACAAGCTGCTCGCCGACGCCATCGCGCGGGACAGCGACCGGTTCGGCGCGCACGCCCGGTCCGCCGGGCGGGCGCTGACCGGGGCGGACCTCGCGGTGCTGGTCCTGACCGCGCTGATGGTGACGGGGACGTGCCTGGGCGGGTGGCGACGATTGGCGGAATACCGATGAGGCGGCGACTTCTCGCCCGGGTGGTGGCGGCGGGACTGCTGCTCGGCCTGGCCGGCTGCGGTGGCGCCGACGACTCACTGCCGTCCGGCGCCGGTGCCGGGGAGCCGGTCCGGCCGGTCGGGGTGCAGGACCCGGCCCAGATCCCGGCCTCCGGCGGCAGCCGACCGCCGTCCTGCGACCCACGGGCCAGTTTCCGGCCGCCGGCCAGCCTGCCCCGGCCGGGTGCCATGCCGGCCGGCTCGACGCTGAGCCGGATCGCCAGGCGCGGCCGGCTGATCGTCGGGGTCGACCAGAACAGCTACCGGTTCGGTTTCCGCGATCCGCTCACCGGCCAACTGACCGGCTTCGACGTGGACGTGGCCCGGGAGATCGCCGGGGCGATCTTCGGCGACCCCAGGAAGATCCAGTTCCGGGCCATCAACTCGGCGGCCCGGATCCCGTCCCTGCAGAACAGGTCCGTGGACCTGGTGGTCCAGACGATGACGATGAACTGCGAGCGGTGGCAGCAGGTCGCCTTCTCCACCGAGTACTTCACCGCCGGACAGCGCGTCCTGGTGCGCCGGGGTTCGCCGGTACGCGGCATCGCGGATCTCGGCGGGCAGCGGGTCTGCGCGGCGATCGGCAGCACCTCCATCCGGGCCGTGGCCGCCGCCCCGGCCAAGCCGCTGCCGGTGGCGGTGCCGGACTGGACCGACTGCCTGGTGATGCTCCAGCAGAATCAGGTCGTCGCGGTCTCCACCGACGACAGCATCCTGGCCGGTCTGGCCGCCCAGGACCCGAACGCGGTGGTGGTGGGCCCCCGGTTCAGCGATGAACCGTACGGGATCGCGGTCAACCGGGACGACGTCGACCTGGCCCGCTTCATCAACGGGGTGCTGGCCCGGATGCGGACGGACGGGACCTGGACCCGGCTGTACGTCCGGTGGTTGACGGCCCTCGGCCCGGCGCCGGCGCCGCCGGTCGCCCGTTACCGGGACTGACCAGCATGACGGGGATCGTCCCGCTGGGTCGCGACGAGGCGGACACCGCCATCGTCGCGCTGGTGGCCGCGCACGACCGGATCTCGGCCGCCATGTGGGGGGTGGACAACCACCCCGGCGCGGCGCTGCTGCGGAACACCGGGCTGACCGGGGTGACCGAGCGGTACGTCGCGGATCTGCGCGACCGGGTCCGGGCCCTGTGGTCCCAGTTCAGCACGCTCGGCGCCCAGCTCGACCGGGTGCGGGCGGTCCGCGCCCGACGGGGTCGGCCGGGCGAGGACGAGCTACGCGAACTGACCGTGCTGCTGCGGACGCCGGTGGTTCCACTCGGATCCGATGGCCTGGTGCCGGACGACCCGGGCCAACCGGCCGCCTACCGGCTGTCGTTGATGGAACTGGCGCGGCAACTGGAGTCGACCGGCGCCGGCGTGCTGGCCCGGCTGGCCGAACTGGAGGCCGCCCGCTCCGGGGTGACCGACCGGTTCGCCTCGCCGTTCGAGGCGGTGGACCGGCTCCGGGCGGCGGCGGCGGAACTCGGCCCCGAGGCGGTGCCGCCCGACCGCCTCGACCGGGTCGACGCCCGGCTCGCCGAGGCGTTCCGGCAGGCGTCCACCGACCCGCTGGGGGCCCGCCCCGACGCTCCGACCGCGACCGAGCTGGACGGCCGGCTCCGCGAGCTGACCACCGAACTGGCCACCCTGCGGTCCGCCGCGGATGTGCTGGTCGAGCTGTGGGACACCTACCCGGGCCGGGCGGCCCGGCTGCGGGCCGTGCTGGTCGACCTGGATGTGGCGCGACGGGCCGCCAGCCTGGCCCGGGAGGCCGCCACCGAGAAGATCGCCGACAGCGGGCTGCCCGCCGTGCCGGATCCGGGGTCGGGCTTGCGAGCCCAACTGGGCCAGCTCGACCAGATGTACCGGGAGCGGCGGTGGACCCGGCTCGCCGCCGAGTTGGCGGTGGCCGAGCGGGCCGCCGAGGTGGCCGTCGACCAGCTGACGGGGCTGCGGTCGGCGGCGGACGGGCTGCTGGAGCGCCGGGACGAGCTGCGGGGCCGGTTGGAGGCGTACCGGGCCCGCGCCGCCCGGCTGGGCTTCGCCGAGCACGGTGGACTGACCACTCTCCGGCGGCGGGCCGAGGAGCTGCTCTGGGCGGCGCCGTGCGACCTGCCCGCCGCCACCCGGGCGGTGGTCGCGTACCAGCGCGAACTCAACAACCTGAGCGAGCGGGGAACTCCATGAGCGAACGTAGTGAGCGAATCGGCAGGCTCAGGGCGGTTGAGCCTCGTGGCGGGTCCGAGCGTAGCGAGGAGCCGGCATGAGCGAACGTGGTGAGCGAATCGGCAGGCTCAGGGCGGTTGAGCCTCGTGGCGGGTCCGAGCGTAGCGAGGAGCCGGCATGAGCGCGCGGTGTGTACGCCCGGGTTGTACCGGCCAGTACGGTCCGGAGGGCTACTGCGACGAGTGTGGCCGCCGGGCGCCGGCATCAGCGGCCCTGCCGGACGGTGGCCCGACCGGGTCGACGGGTTCGGCCGCCGGTGGTCTGACCGGGTCGACGGATTCGGCCGCCGGTGGTCCGGGGGGTTCGGTGGTCGGTGCCCCGGTCGGCTCGGTGGTCAGTCGCGCGGGCTCGGTGGCCAGCCGGGCCGGTTCGGTGGCCACCCGGTCCCGGGCGTCGGGCCGTAGTCGGGGTGCCAGCCGGGGCGGACTCGGCGCTGGGCTGCTGGAACTGCCCCGGGTGCCGCTGCGCGATCCGGCCAGCGCGGTGCTGGCCGATCCGACCGTGGCCGAGCCCCGGCGATACTGCGCGAGCTGCGACCAGTCGGTGGGCCGGGGCCGGGACGGCCAACCGGGTCGGGTCGAGGGGTTCTGCCCGCACTGCGGCGCGCCGTTCTCGTTCGTGCCCCGGCTGGGTCCCGGTGATCTGGTCAACGCGCGGTACGAGGTGCTCGGTGCGCTCGCGTACGGCGGACTGGGCTGGATCTACCTGGCCCGGGACCGCAACGTCAGCGACACCGTGAGCGACCGGTGGGTGGTCCTCAAGGGACTGATCAACACCGCCGATCCGGACGCGGTGGCGGCGGCGGTCACCGAACGGCGCTACCTGGTGGAGATCGATCACCCGAACATCGTCAAGATTCACGACTTCGTGCAGCATCCGGATCCCAGGACCGGAGTTCCGGTCGGGTACATCGTGATGGAGTACGTCGGCGGCCGGTCGCTGCGGGACATGCTGGTCAGCCGGCGGGAGACCACGGGCGACCGAGCCCTGCCGCTGCCCGAGGTCATCGCGTACGGGGTGGAGATCCTGCCGGCCCTCGGCTATCTGCACGACCGGGACCTGCTGTTCTGCGACTTCAAACCGGACAACGTGATCCACGCCGAGGAACAGCTCAAGCTGATCGACCTGGGCGCCGTGCGGCACGTCGACGACGACGTCAGCGCGGTCTACGGCACCCCCGGCTACCAGGCGCCCGAGGTCGCCGAGGCGGGTCCGTCGGTGTCGGCCGACCTCTACACGGTGGGCCGGACACTGGCCGTGCTGAGCTTCGACTTCCGGGGCTTCACCAGCACGTACGCGCAGCGGCTGCCGGACGCCGCCGAGGTGCCGTTGTTCGGCCGGGAGGAGTCGTACCACCGGTTCCTGCGCCGGGCCACCCACCGCGACCCGGACCGGCGTTTCCAGACGGCGGCCGAGATGTCCGAGCAGCTGCTCGGGGTGCTCCGCGAGGTGCTGTCCGCGGCCGACGGGGTGCCCCGGCCGGCGGCCTCGCGGCAGTTCACACCGGAGCGCCGGGCGTTCGGGACGGCCGCCGGTGAGGTGGGCCTGGCCGCCGTGGCCCACCGTCCCGACCCGGCCGCGGTGGCCGGGGCGCTGCCGCTGCCGCAGGTGGACATCCTCGACCCGGGCGCCGGGTTCCTGGCGACCCTGGCCACCACCGACCCGCGGGAGCTGGTCGCCCAGCTGGTGGCCGCGCCGGCCCGGAGCGTCGAGGTGGCGTTCCGGCTGGTCCGGGCGCGGATCGATGTCGGTGACCAGGCGGGCGCCGCGGCGGACCTGGACCGGCTGGCCGAGGCGGACCCGTACGACTGGCGGGTCGAGTGGTACCGCGGGCTCGCGGCGTTGGTCGGCGGGCGGGGCGCGGACGCCCGGCGGGCCTTCGACGCCGTCTACGACGAGCTGCCCGGTGAGTCGGCGGCCCGGCTCGCCCTGGCCGCGGCGGCCGAGTGCGACGGCGACCCGGGGCTGGCCGAGCGGCTGTACGAACGGGTCTGGCGGGTCGACCACGGCTACATCAGCGCGGCCTTCGGGCTGGCCCGGCTACGGCTGGCCCGGGGGGACCGGGCGGCGGCGCTGGAGGTGCTGGACCAGGTGCCGGACAGCTCAAGCCAGCACGTCGCCGCGCAGGTGGCGGCCGTCCGGGCCAACCTGCCGACGGCCGGCTTCCCGGGCGGGCTCGGTGAGCTGCTGGCCGCCTCCGTCCGGCTGGAACGGCTCAGCCTGGACGCCGAGCGTCAGGCCCGGCTGGCCGTGGAGCTGCTCGAGGCGGCGCTGGCCTGGGTCACCGCCGGTGGCGTTCTGCCGGCCGAGGCCCGGGTGCTCGGCCACCCGCCCACCGAACGCGGACTGCGGTTCGGGCTGGAACGTACGTACCGCACCCTGGCCCAACTGGCCAGCTCGCCGGCCGCCCGGTTCGCGCTCGTCGACCGCGCCAACACGGTCCGACCGAGGACCCTCACGTGACGGCGGAATGTCCGGAGCACGGCCCGCCGGCCGACCCCGGGGACCGGTTCTGCGAGGTGTGCGGGCGCAACCTGCGTACCGGGGAACTGCCGACCCCCGCTGCCTGGTCGCGACCGGCCGACCGCCCGGGTCCCGAGGCCACTCCGTCGGCGGTGACCGGCGCTGGACCGGCGGCGGCGGGCGGGGTTGCTCCGCAGGCGGCGCCCCGGGCTGGGCTGGCGGCGGCGCGCGGGGCTGCTCCCGGCGGTGGTTCCGGACCGTGGCTGTCCTCCCGGGCCGGCGTGGGGGCCTGCGCCGGGTGCGGCGAGCAGGTCTCGGCCGGTGACTACTGCGACCGGTGCGGTCGCCGCCGCGCCGTCGGCCTGGACCGGGCCGAGTTGGAGCTGGCCGGGTTGGCCGCGATGACCGACCGGGCCAACCGGGCCCGCAACGAGGACGCGGTGGCGATCGACCGCACCGCCGGCGCCGCCATCGCGGTGGTCTGCGACGGCGTCTCCACCTCGGCCCGGGCCGACGTGGCGGCCACGGCCGCCGTCGAGGCGGCGATCGGCGAACTTCGCGCCGCGCTGACCGAGGGGACGGATCCCGCCGAGGCGAGCCGACGCGGTGCGCGGGCGGCGACCGTGGCCGTCCGTGCGACCGGCGGACCGGCCGATCGGGACGCGCCGCCGAGCTGCACGTACGTGTCGGTGGTCGGTACGACCGAGTCGGTGACCGTGGCCTGGATCGGTGACAGCCGGGCCTACTGGTTGGCCGCCGAGGGGTCGGCACTGCTGACCCTCGACGACTCGGTCCGGGCGCGGCTGGCCGCCGGCCGGTCGTTACCGGCCGGGCTGGCCGAGGTGGACCCGGACTCCACCGCACTGATCCGCTGGCTCGGCGCGGACGGCGACGGGGAGGACCCGCAGCTGGCCACCATCCGGCCCAGCGGGCCGGGCCGGGTACTCGTCTGCACCGACGGCCTGCACCGCTACCTGCCGGAACCCGATCAGCTCGCCGCCGCGGCGGCCGATCAGCTCGGCGCCGGGGCTGGGCCCACCCCGTTGGCCGTGGCGCGTGGGCTGACCCGGCTGGCGCTGGACGCGGGTGGTCAGGACAACATCGCGGTCGCCGTGCTGTCGCTGCCGCTGACCGGGACGGACGAACCCATCGACAGGACAGGAGCAGCAGGATGAGCGGGCAACCGCAGTTCGTGGCGGAGGTCGACCAGAACGAGTATCTGCCGGCCGGGAGACGGATCGTGGACGCGATCGTCAGCGTCACCGCCAGCGGCGCGGACCTGCGGGAGACCGGTCCGGTCAGCGCCGCCGAGATCATCATGATCGACACGTCCGGCTCCATGTCCGTACAGGGAAAGATCCAGCAGGCCAAGCGGGCGACCGCCGTGGCGATCGACACGCTGCGCGACGGCGTCGCCTTCGCGGTGATCGCCGGCAACGCGAACGCGGTCCTGGTGTATCCGCCCGGACCCGGCATGGCGCCGGCCAACGCGCAGACCCGGGAGCAGGCCAAGGCGGCGGTCGGCCGGTTGCGCGCCGACGGCGGTACGGCGATCGGACGCTGGTTGCACCTGGCCAACCAGTTGTTCGCCGGGCAGCCGGCCGAGGTCAAGCACGCCATCCTGCTCACCGACGGGCAGAACCAGCACGAGACACCGGAGGTGCTGCACCAGGTGCTGGGCCTCTGCGAGGGGCAGTTCGTCTGTGACAGTCGGGGGGTGGGCGCCGACTGGGTCGCCGACGAGCTGCGCAAGGTGGCCTCCACCCTGCTCGGCACCGCGGACGGGTTGGAGGACCCGGCCGAGTTGCCGGCCGCGTTCCGGGCGATGACCGAGTCGGCGATGGGCAAGTCGGTGGCCGACGTGGCGCTGCGGGTGTGGACTCCGGCGGGCGCCCGGATTCGCTTCGTCAAGCAGATGTTTCCGCAGGTCGAGGACCTCACCGGTCGGCGTACCGAGGTGAGCGCCCGGATCGGCGACTACCCGACCGGCGCGTGGGGCGCGGAGAGCCGGGACTACCACATCTCGATCGAGTTGGATGCGCAGCCGGTGGGGGAGGAACTGCTCGCCGCCCGGGTCAGCCTGGTCGGCGCCGGCCAGGTGCTCACCGAGCGGCTGGTGCTGGCCCGGTGGACCGACGACGAGGAGCTGTCCACCAGAATCAACAAGCAGGTGGCGCACTACACCGGGCAGGCGGAGTTGGCCGCCGCCATCCAGGACGGCCTGAAGGCCAGGGACGCGGGCGACGTCGAGACGGCCACCGCGAAACTCGGCCGGGCCGTGCGGCTGGCCACCGAATCGGGGCACACCGATACGGCGAAACTGCTGGCCAGGGTGGTTGACGTGGTCGACGCGCCGACCGGTACCGTCCGGCTCAAGAAGAAGGTCGCCGGGGTCGACGCCGAGCTGACCAACGTGCGCTCGGTGAAGACCGTCCGGGTGAAGAAGACGCAGGACTGACGGAGGACGACGGTGGCCACCTGCCCCAAGGGACACGAGTCGGCGACCACCGACTACTGCGATCAGTGCGGCACGCCGATGACCGGGTCCGGTCCGGCATCGTCGGCCGGTTCGGGCTCGGATCCCTCCGCCCGCCCCGCCGCCGGTCCCGGGCCGGCGGGCGGCGCCGGCCCAGGTTGGGAGTCGGCCGGGTCCGCGGCGGGTTCGGGATCCGGGGCGGGTTGGGGGTCCGCATCGGGTTCGGGGTCCGGGTCCGCGGCGGGTTGGGGGTCCGCGGCGGGTTCGGGTCCGACCGCCGGTTCGGGCTCCGCCGGAGAGACCTGCCCGATCTGCGGTACGCCGCGCAGCGGCCGGTTCTGCGAGGAGGACGGGTACGACTTCCTGCTCGCTCCGCCGGTCACGCCCCTCGACGGTGGTCTGGGCGGGGCGGTGGCGGCCGGTGGTTCGGGTGGGGCGGTGGCGGCCGGTGGTCTGGGCGGGGCGGTGCAGGCCGGTCCGTCGGGTCCGGCCGGTGGCCCCGGTACGGCTCCGGTGGGCGGCGTGGTGGCGCCCGATGACGGGGCCGGGGATCTCGTGGTGACGATCGACGCCGACCGGCGGTACTTCGACGTCATGGTGGGGATGGGCGGCGAGGACGCCGGGGTGTTGACCTTCCCGAGGTTCATGGCCGAGCGACACTTTCCGCTGACCGGCCAGCAACTGCTGATCGGGCGGGCCAGCCGGTCCCGGGGCATCCAGCCGGACATCGACCTCGCCGTCTCGCCCGAGGACCCGGGCGTCTCGCACGCGCACGCGCTGCTGGTCCCTCAGCCGGACGGGTGGGCGGTGGTCGATCTGAACTCGGCCAACGGGACGTACCTGAATGATGTCCGTTCGGCGCCGATCCCGGCCGAGACCCCGGTGGCCGTGCGGGCCGGGGATCGGATCTACGTCGGGGCCTGGACCTGCCTGTCCATCCGCCCGGCGGAGTAAGAGAAAGATCAACACGAGGTCGGCGGAGTCGGGGTGTCCGGGCGGGGCGTACCCCCCGAGTTCGCCGACCTTGTGTTGATCTGAGCGGCGGCGGACGGGGTTCGGCGCCCGTCCCACCCCCACCTGGTCCGGCCTCGCGCCGGAACCGGTTGGTGCGGTGTCCACCCGCCTTCGTCGGGTCAGCGACCCGTCATCCGGAAGTGCCCGCTCACCGAGAGTGAACGCCGGTCATCGTCCGCCCAGGTGCCCTCACCCGCCTTTGCAATGCTTCCCTCCAGGCGACAGGCACACCGCGTAATCGGCGGTCTGACCCCGGAGAAACCCGGCAACGAGCATCATCCCAGCTCAACGTCGGTGTCGCCGGGAGGGAAGCATTGCAAAGCGAGGAGCAGGGCGACAGGTGGAGTCCCCCGGGGGACTACCGAGTGTTAGGGGCGTGATGTTCGCCGGCATCGTCACTCACGGTGTCGCCAACGAACTACCGGTGCCGCCCACCGACCCGGCAAACCATCCTGGACAGCGCACGGGCTGAGCCGGGCCGGCGTACGGATCATGCGGATCGGCAGTCGATGATGACCAGGCCGGCCGGGATCGTCCGGACCTCGGTCCTGGCCAGTCCCGCCGCTGCCGCGAGCGCCTGGTAGTCCTCGACGCCGCGCTCCCGTCCGCCAGCGATCACCAGCATCCGGAGGCTCATCTCGGCGAACATCGCCGGATCGTCGCCGGCGGTGCCGTGCGACTCGACGATCGCCACTCGGCCGGTGTCACCGGCGGCCTCGGCACACCGCCGCAGGATCGCGGTGGCCCGCTCGTCATCCCAGTCGTGGATCACGGCGCTGAGCAGGTAGACGTCCCCGCCCGGGGGAAGGGGGTCGAAGAAGCTCTGTCCGACGAACTCGCACCGCCCGTCCAATCCGCGCTCGGCCAGGAACCGGCGACCCCGGGCCACGGTGTCCGGCAGGTCGACCAAAGTGCCCCGGATACCGGTGTTGGCCGCCAACACCTCGGCGAGCAACGCGCCGGTGCCGCCGCCGACATCGACCACGTGCCGAACGCCCGACCAGTCGTACGCGCTGGCCGCCGCGCTCCGGGTCGAACCCGCCATCGTCGCGTCGAACGAGGCCGCCAAGTCGGGGTCGGTGCTGAGATGGTCCCAGAACGGCGCGCCGAAGACCGTTTCCCAGGCGGGTTGACCGGTCCGGACGGTGTGCATCAGCCCGGTGAACGCGAGGTCCATCCGACCGCCGAACCCGTCCAGATCGAACATCTTCCGCATTCCGGCCGGGTGATCGGAACGCAGCAGGTCGCTGATCGCGTTGCTGGTGAAGCGGCCCGGCGAGGGCTCGACGAACACGCCGTGGCAGACGAGGTGTCGCAGCATCCGGCCCAGCGCGTCGGCGTCGGCGCCGGTCCGTTCGGCCAACTCGTCGACCCGCTCGACACCCTCGACCATCAGGTCGGGCAGGCGCAGCGTGGCGGCCACCCGGATCGCCATCGGCGTCACCAGATCCGTGAGCGGAGTCAGCAGTTGCCAGGCCGAAGGCTGATCTTCATCTGATGTCATCGCCTCACGTTAGTTGGCGGCGTGCCGCCGTGCCGGCGACCATGCCGCTGAGCGGGTTTCCCGATGCCGGCCCGCCGAGCCGGAGGTCCGGCCCGGGTCCGTCCGTGCCCGCCCCGGTTCGGCCGTCGCGCGGCCGGTCCTCGTCGCGATCCGTGGCGCGGACACGCCCTAGGCTCGTTGGATGACAGTCGACGCGATTGCCGCGCTGCGTGAGCCGGTCCGACGGGCCGTGTACGACTACGTTGCCGCCGCTGCCGGTCCGGTCGATCGCAACGAGGTGGCCGGGGCGGTGGCCATCGGGCGTACCCTGGCCGCCCATCACCTGGACAAGCTGGTGGAGGTGGGTCTGATCGAGACCTTCTCCGCCAGGCTGACCGGGCGGAGCGGCCCGGGAGCGGGCCGGCCGGCGAAACTGTATCGGCGGGCCGCCGGTGAGGTCAGCGCCACGGTGCCACCCCGGGACTACCGCCTGCTCGCCGAGGTTCTGACCGAGGCCGCGGAGCGGGCGGGTATCGAGCCTGCCATCTACGAGGCGGCCAGCCGCCGGGGCGAGCGGGAGGCCCGGGCCGGTGAGGATCCCGAGGCCGCCGCCCGGCGGCTCGGGTACCACCCGTACCGCGACGGTGACCTGGTCCGGCTGCGCAACTGTCCGTTCGAACGGGTCAGCCGCGACCACCCGGGCCTGGTCTGCGGCCTGAACCTCGCCTTCGTGGCCGCGGCGGTCTGCGGTGCGGCCCGGCTGGATCCCCGCCCCGACGGCTGCTGCGTGGTCTTCCCGGCAACCCCATCGATCCGACCTTCTAAAAACAACGACGATTGACATATCCTCTCGGCATGACTGGCTCCGGATGGCACATCGCTCAGCTCAACATCGGCCGGCTTGTCGGACCCGAGGGTGACCCTCGGGTCGCCGACTTCTTCGACAGCCTGGACCGCATCAACGCGCTCGCGGACACCGCGCCCGGATTCGTCTGGCGGCTCGTCGACGCCGACGGGCAGGACGCCACCGGGCTGCGCCCGTTCGACGACGAGACCCTGGTCAACCTGTCGGTCTGGACCACCGTGGAGGACCTGTACGCCTTCACGTACCGCAGCGCGCATCTCGATCTGCTTCGCCGGCGCCGCGAGTGGTTCCAGCCCGCGGCCGACGCGCACGCCGTCCTCTGGTGGATCCCCGCCGGAACGCTGCCGACGCTCGACGAGGCCGGCGCCCGCCTGGCCACGCTGCGCACCCACGGCCCGACGGCCGAGGCGTTCACCCTGCGGGCCCCTTTCCCGCACCCGGTCGTCGCGCCGCTCGGGTGACCGGCCGGGGAGCGGCAAAACCCGCCGAGGGGCGTTGAATCGGTCGGCGAGCGTTAAAAAGGGCCCCCTGCTATACCAAAAGCGATAACAAGGGGCCCTTCCTTACCGCTGGTCAGCCGGGGAGGCGGGGGCCGGCCTCGCGCTGCTCGGCGAGCCAGGTCTCCACGTCGTCGGCGGTCCGGGGCAGGCCGGCGGACAGGTTCACCGCACCGGTCGCGGTCACCACCACGTCGTCCTCGATGCGTACGCCGATGCCGCGCAGCTCCTCGGGAACGAGTTCGTCCTCGGGCTGGAAGTACAGGCCCGGCTCGACGGTGAGCACGTAACCCTCGCCGAGGGTGCCGTCCCGGTACATCTCCTTGCGGGCGTTCGCGCAGTCGTGTACGTCGATGCCGAGCATGTGGCTGGTGCCGTGCAGCGTCCACCGGCGGTAGATGGTGGACTTCTCGTCGAGCGCCTCCTCGACGCTGACCGGCAGCAGACCGAGGTCGGCCAGCGCCTGGGCGAGCACCCGCATCGAGGCCCGGTGGACCTCCTTGAACGGCAGCCCCGGCTTGATCACGTCGATGCCGGCCTGCTGTGCCTCGTACACGGCCTGGTAGACCTGTCGCTGCAACGGGCTGAACCGGCCGTTCACCGGCAGCACCCGGGTGACATCGGCGGTGTAGAGGTTGCGGTTCTCCACACCCATGTCCATCAGCAGCAGGTCACCGGGACGGGTCCGGCCGGTGTTGCGGACCCAGTGCAGGATCGTCGCGTGCTCGCTGGCGCCCACGATCGAGCCGTACCCGACGTCGTTGCCGTCGTGCCGGGCCCGCAGCGCGAAGACGCCCTCCAGCAGCCGCTCGCTGACCGGCCGGTCGCCGGGCAGCACCCGGGCCACGTCCTCGAAGCCGCGTACGGTGGCGTCGACCGCCTCCTGGAGCTGGGCCAGCTCCCACTCGTCCTTGACCAGCTTGTGTTCGGCGATCGTCCGAGCCAGCTCGCGGTCCCGGGGTGGGGTGTCCGCGTCCCGGCCCGGCTCGTCGTACGGCCGTACCGCCGCGTCGACGGCGGCGTCGAACCCGCGCAGGACCCGGGTACGGCGCGGTGCGAGGTCGGCCAGCGCGCCCGCCAGGTCGGTCAGGTCGGCGGTCTCCACGCCCAGCTCGGTCGACTTCTCGGCCAGCGCGTGCCGGCGGCCCACCCACAGCTCGCCGTGGCGGCTGCGGAAGAACTCGTCGCTGTCCCGGCCGGTCCGGGGCCGCAGGTACAGCGTGGCGTCATGCCCCGAGCCGGTCGGCCGCAGCACCAGCACGCTGTCCGGCTCGTGGTCGCCGGTCAGGTACGCGAAGTCGCTGCCCGGCCGGAACGGGTGGTCGGTGTCGTTGGCCCGGACCTTCTCGGTGCCGGTGGGGATCACCAGGGTCTCGCCGGGGAAGGCGGCCGAGAGCGCGGCCCGGCGCTTGGCGTAGTTCGGCACCTCGGGGCGCGGGCCGACGGGCAGGTCGGTGTCCCGCCAACCGGTGCGCATGAAGGTCAGGAACTTCTCGGGAAAGTCCGGATCGTGCGATTCGGTACCTTCCGGCGTCACCGGCTGTTCCGGTCGCTCCTCGGTCATGATCACTCCTTGCCGCGCGTGCTGCCCCCGGCTGCGACCGTACCTCGCGATGGCGCCCGGGCGGAGCCCCCGGTGCCGGCACGGGCGTCCGCCGCGCGTGGAAAGATGGCCGCCATGTGCGGACTCCTGGCCTTCTTCAGCGCGCACGGCGACGCCGGTGCGCACCGCGACGCGATCGCCGGAGCGTTGGAATGCCTCCACCACCGTGGCCCGGACGAAACCGGCGTGGAGGTGATCTCCGAGGGCGGATACGCCGACGCGATCTTCGCGCACAAGCGGCTGGCGATCATCGACGTCGCCTCCAGCCACGAGCCCCTGCCGTACGCCGGTGGTCGCTACCTGCTGACCTTCAACGGCGAGATCTACAACTACATCGAGCTGCGGGACGAACTGGTCCGCAGCTACGGCGCCCGGTTCGCCACCGCCGGTGACGGCGAGGTGATCGTCGCCGGCTACCACTACTGGGGCGAGCAGGTGCTCAACCGGTTGCGCGGCATGTTCGCCTTCGTGATCTGGGACCGGCAGGAGCGCCGTGCCTTCGGCGCCCGCGACTACTTCGGGATCAAGCCGCTGCACTACCTGGAGACCCAGCACGGGTTCTACCTGGCCTCGGAGAAGAAGGCCCTGCTGCCGTTCGCCCCGTCGGCGCACGCCGGGGACGCCGGGGTCGACACCGCCAACCTGTCGCACTACCTGACCCTGCAGTACGTCCCCGAGCCGGGCACCCTGCACCAGGGCATCAGCCGGATCGGCTCGGGGGAGTACCTCACCTGGAGCCCCGGCACCCGCGCCCAGGTCCGCCGCTGGTACCGCCCGGTGTTCCGGCCCGCGCCCGTGGACGACGAGCAGCGGCTGTACGCCCAGATCCGCGAGACGCTGCGGGAGAGCGTCCGGATGCACATGCGCTCCGACGTACCCGTCGGGTCGTTCCTGTCCAGCGGCATCGACTCGACCGCCGTGGTCGCGCTGGCCCGGGAGTTCAACCCGAACATCCTGACCTTCACCGTCGGCTACGACGTGCCGGGATACTCCGAGATCGAGGTGGCCCAGGACTCGGCCCGGCACCTGGACGTCACCACCATCCCGACCAAGATCGGGCCGCAGGACATGATGGACGCCCTGCCGAAGATCGTCTGGCACCTCGACGACCCGGTGGCCGACCCGGCCCTGGTGCCGCTGTACTTCGTGGCCCGCAAGGCGGCCGAGCACGTCACAGTGGTGCTGTCCGGCGAGGGCGCCGACGAGTTCTTCGGCGGCTACACGATCTACCGCGAGCCGCTGTCGCTGGGTGCCGTCAACGGCCTGCCCACCGGCGTCCAGAAGGGACTGCGGGCGGTCTCCAAGGCGATCCCGCAGGGTGTCAAGGGCAAGAGCTTCCTGGAGCGCGGCACCACCCCCATCGAGGAGCGGTACTACGGCAACGCGCGGATGTTCACCGAGGAGGAGAAGCGGCACCTGATGCGCCGGTACGACCCGTCGGTGCGGTACACCGACGTGACGGCGCCGATCTACGCCGAGGCCACCGAGCTGGACGACGTGACCAAGATGCAGTACGTCGACCTCTACACCTGGCTGCGTGGTGACATCCTGGTGAAGGCCGACCGGATCAGCATGGCGCACTCGCTGGAGGTGCGGGTGCCGTTCCTGGACCGGGAGGTGTTCGACGTCGCCGCCACCATCCCGGTCGAGTTGAAGCTGCCGCCCCGCTCCGACGCCACCAAGTACGCCATGCGCCAGGCGCTCAACGGCGTCGTACCGCCGGCCATCGTCAACCGGCGCAAGCTGGGCTTCCCGACTCCCACCCGGGTGTGGCTGCGCGGCGAGATGTACGAGTGGGCCCGCTACGTCATCGCGAACTCCGGCGCGGGGGAGCTGCTGGACCTGCCGTACGCGCTGCGGCTGCTCGACGAGCACAAGCGGGAGGAGGCCGACCACTCCCGCAAGGTGTGGACGGTGCTGGTCTTCTGCATCTGGCACGCGATCTTCGTGGCCAAGACCCTCAACCCGGGCATCCAGCGCAACCAGTCGGCGCTGCTCACCAAGCCCGTGGTCGGCTCAATGGTCCGCTGACGCTGAAAGGAAGGGCCCCTTGTTATCGCTTTTTGTATAACAAGGGGCCCTTCTTAACGTACTGACCGGTGCAGCACCGGCGCCGATCCGGGGAGCGTCAGCGTCCCGTGCAGGTGACCGTCGGCGCGGTGTTGTTGTTGGAGTTGGCGGTGAAGCCGAACGTCGTACTGCCGCCCGGCGCCACCGAACCGTTCCAGGCTGCGTTGGTCACCGTGACCGACGCGCCCGACCCGGAGTAGGTACCGCTCCACACGCTGTTGATGGTCTGACCGCTCGGCCAGGTCCAGTTCGCCGTCCAACCGCCGAACGTCTTCGAACCGTGGTTCATGATCTGAACCTCACCCTGGAAACCACCGGACCAGGAGCTGACCACCTTGTAGACCGCCATGCACTCACCGGTCGGCGGCGGCGTGCTGGTCGGCGGGGCGCTGGTGGGCGGGTTGCTGGTGGGCGGAGCACTCGTGGGCGGGGCGCTGGTGGGCGGGGTGCTGGTGGGCGGAGCGCTTGTCGGCGGGTCGGTCGGATAGTTGCCGGGGCCGACCCCGGTGACCTCACCGTTGCCGCCGTCGAAGGTCACGTCGGAGCAGCCGAAGAAGTTCTCCTGGCTGTCCGAGCGGACCCAGCGGGAGTAGATGATGTGCCGACCGCTCTTGTTCGACGGCAGGGTGCCGGTGAAGTAGTAGTGCCCGGTGGCGTTACCCGGACCGCCGCTCGCCGGCGGGTTGGTGACGGTGAGGAACGGCTGCGACTCCAGGTCGCTCCAGGCCAGCGGCCGGGTCGGGCTCCAGGTGTCCTTGGTGACGTAGTAGTAGAACGTCCCCGGGTGGTTGGCCCAGTTGTTGTAGTCGAACTCCATCGTCCGGCCGGCCGTCAGGTGGGTGAGCGGCCAGTCGTTGCGGGCCAGGTCGTACCCGCTGAAACCGGGGTTGCCGCCACTGCACAGCGAGCCGTCCGGGATGTAGCCGGTGGTGCGACCGCCGGCGTCGGAGCGGAGCACGCCGAACCAGTTGTACAGCGAGTTGCTGCCGCTGATCCCGACGGCGGCGGCGCAGGCCGGGTTGTTGGGCCTGATCTCACCGCTTGAGGTGAGCCCGTCCTTCCAGCACAGGTAGGTGCGGGCGCCGGGGGTCATGGCGGCGCCGTGTGCCAGGGCGGCCTGCGGGGTCAGCAACGCCACCGCCGCGGCGGCGCCGGTGGCGGCCACGACGGCGAGCGCCGAGAGCCTGCGTACACGATTCATTTGGGTTTTCTCCCTGCCGGGCTTAGGCCACCAGCGAACGGTGGCATGGGGGATCGGGCGTCCTCGGACCTCCGGCGATGCCCAGGCCGCGTGCGTCGCGGCCGACCGGCTGGGTCCAGAACGCGGATCGTGCGTGACCCGGCTGGGTTGTGCGGGTGGCGCACTTGGCCCCTGCGCCGACCCGATACGGGCATTGCAGCATGAATCTCTCGACGAAGCAATAGAGACATGCCGATTCTCTGGGCCCCGCCGGTGGCCCCGTCGGCCCTGCGGCCGGTCGGTTGCGACCATCGGCGTCGCCGCCCGGCCCGCGTCACCTGGTCCGTGTCGAACGCGGTCCGTGCTGACCAGCCACGCCGGTCGTCCGTGTCGGCTGCGGTCGGCAGCCGGACCGGTGACCGCGGCGCGGCCGCGTTAAGCGGGTGCCCTTGCTATCCGAAAAGCGATAACAAGGGCACCTTCCTTTCCGCTCAGCCGGTCAGTTCGGCGTATCCGCGGCGGACGGCCACCAGCGCGGTGTCGGGGCCGAACGGTGCCTGCTTGGCCACCGCCTCGGCGGGCTGCCGGTCGGCGTGCCCGCTGCGGATCAGCCAGGACAACGCGGCCAGGTCGGCATGCTGGGCGCGAGCCTCGACCAGCCCGAGCGGCGGGCCGTGCCCGGGCACGATCGTCGTGGTCCGGGTCGCTCGACGCAGCATCGACTCCACGGTCTCCGGCCAGGCCAGCGGGAACCCGTCGCCGAAGTCCGGCGGACCGGACGACTCCAGCAGGTCACCGGCGACCAGCACGTCGGCGTCCGGTATCTCGACCGTCAGGTCGCCGGTGGTGTGCCCCCGGCCGTGATGGCGCAACGTGACCGCCCGGCCGCCGAGGTCCACGGTGGATTCGAGGTGGACGGTGTGGGTGGGCGCCAGGATCGGGGTGGCGACGATCTCGGCGGCCAGCTGCGAGTCGACGGCCACCGCCTCGTCGTACGCCTCCTGCCGGACCCGCTCGGGACGTTCCCGCAGCAGCAGCGCCGCCTCCTCGTGTGCCCACACCGGACGGACCGGGTCACCGGCCAGGGTGGCGTTGCCGAAGCAGTGGTCGAAGTGGTGGTGGGTGTTGACGATGGTCAGCGGATGCGGGGTGATCCGACGTACCGCCACGCCGAGCGCCTCGGCCTGGCCGGTCGTGGAGAGGGTGTCGACCAGCAGGGCGGTCGTGTCACCGGCCACCAGGGTGACGTTGACGTCGAACGCCGGGTGCCGCAGCAGGTAGACCCGGTCGCCGATCTCGGTGAAGTCCGATCCGTCGGTCATGCCGGCCCCGCGGCCCGTTCGACGAACCGGTGCCGATCCAGCATCGCCCGCTCCACCCGGCCCTGCGCCACCGTCTCGTCGCCGTCGGTGACCGTCACCTCGAAGGTCAGCCGCCGGCCGGTCACCGTCGACAGCCGGGCCTGCGCCACCACGGTCCGCCCGACCGGCGTCGGCAACAGGTGTTCCAGCTCGACCCGTACGCCGACGGTGGTCATGCCCGGCGGCAGGCGGGTGGCGGTGGCCGCCACGGTCGCGGCCTCGGCGAGGGCCAGCACCCGGGGCGTGCCGAGCACCGGTACATCGCCCGAGCCGAGTGCCTGGGCGGTGTCGGAGTCGGTGACGGTCAGCTCGACGCGGGCGCCGAGCCCGGGCGGGAAGACGTCGTCCGCCTGCTGCTGCTCCATGCGACCCAGCCTAGGCGCTGTCCCGGGCCGCTCGGGCCCGGGCGGCGAGGTCCGCGGCCAGCGCCCAGGCCTCGGTCACGTCCCGGTGCAGCGCGACCGCGCCCCGGCCGCCGGCCGTGTCCGCGTGGACGGTGGCCAACGACAGCAGGCGCTGCACCGGACCCTGGACCACCCGGACGCTCTGGATCCGGGCGACCGGCACGACCACCAGCTCCCGGGTGAGCAGCCCGTGCCGTACCGCGAACACCCGGTCGGTCAGGCCCGCTCCCAGCGCCCGCCGGCTCAACGGCCGCAGCCAGCGGACCCGCTCGGGTGGTGGCGCCAGCGGCAGGGCGGCCAGATCCACCTCGGGCAGCACCTGGGCGGTGATCAGGCGGGCGGTCTCCAGATCGCCCACCGGGAGCAGCCGGTCCGACAGGTTACGGTCGTCGGCGTCGGCGACGGCGTACCCGGCCACGTCGAGGCGCAGCCGCAGCCAGTCGGTGAACCGCCACAGCAGCGGCCAGGTGACTCCGATGGCCTGGACCCGGTCCAGCGGCACGGTCTGGGAGCGGGTCTCCAGCAGACCGTGCCGGACCCGGAGCGAGGTGTTCTCCCGGCCCAGCCGGAAGTTCCAGTCGTCGAGCACCCGACGGACCGGGCGCAGCAGCACACCGGCCATCGCGGTCACGGTGCTGGCCACCGCGACGAACGACCAGGAATCCTCGGACAGGAACTGGATGATGACGAATGCCACGCCGAACGGCAGCAGGAAGGCCTGCGGGGTGAGTAGCTGGCTGATCAGCAGGTCCCGGTTGGCCACCGCGTGCAGCGGGCGGGCCAGCGCGGGCCCGCCACGGGCGGACGCGGCGTACCCGATGGGCTGGCCGATCCCGGCGGGTTGGGCGCCGCCGGCGGGTTGGGGGACACCAGCGGCTTGGGGGACACCAGCGGGACCGGGCCACGACTGCGGGACTGCCCCGCCGGGCCACGACTGCGGGACGGTCCCGCCGGGCCACGATTGCGGGACGGTCCCGCCGGGCCACGATTGCGGGACGGCGTCGCCCGGCGCCGGCTCCGCGTCCGGGGAGCCGGCGCCCGGCGCGGGCGGTGTGCCCGGTGGCACGGCGTCCGTCGCCTCCCCCGTCGGGCTTCCGGGCGGTCCGCCGGCCGACGCGAGGTCGGTGGTCACCGGTGGTCCGCCGATGGGTGCGCCACCGGCGACCGACGGGGGTACCCCGGGCGGCGTGCCTCCGGCGGCCGGCCGGGTCCGTCCGGCGAGGTCCAACAGCCGGTCGCGCAGCGCACCGGCCTCGGCCACCGACAGGTACGCCAGCGGCGCCTCGGTCTTGCCGCCGCCCACCACCTCCAGGCGCAGTTCGGCGAGCCCGGTGAGCTGCGCCAGCAGCGGGCGGACCACCTCCACGGCCTGCAGCCGTTCCAGCGGGATGGCCCGGGTACGTCGCCACAGCAGGCCCTCGTGGACCCGCAGCTCGCGGCCGACCACCTGGTAACCGGTGTTGTACCAGCTGACCGCCGACAGGGCGAGGGCGCCGAGGGCCAGCACGGCGACCATCAGGCTGAACCACCCGAGGCCGACGCGGGACAGCGTCGACCAGGACAGGCCGGCGACCACCACGACAAGCGTCTTGGCGCCCTGCAACAGCGGACTGAGCGGATGCAGGCGTTGCCTCGGCTCGGCGGCTGGCTGGCTCACCGGCATGACCCGTCCGGCACCGCCGGGTACGCCCGGCCGTCCGGCACTGCCGGGTACGCCCGGCCGTCCGGCACTGCCGGGTAAGTCCGGCCGGTCGGCACCGCCGGGTACGCCCGGCCGGCCGTCGTCGCGTCCGTCCGGCTGGTCACAGCCCTTCCACCCGGTCCTCGCCGAGCGCGGTGAGCCGGTCCCGCAGCCGGGCGGCCTCGGCCGGCCGGAGCCCCGGTATCCGCGCGTCGCTCGCGGCGGCGGCGGTGTGCAGTTGCACGGTGGCCAGCCCGAAGGCCCGCTCCAGCGGGCCGGCGCTGACGTCGACGAACTGCATCCGGGCGTACGGGACGATCGACAGCCGCCGGACCAGCAGGCCGTGCCGGACCAGCAAATCGTTGTCCCGCTCGGCGTAGCCCCACGCGCGCACCGCCCGGACGATGACCGTCACCCGCCAGACACCGATCAGCAGCACCAGCAGGATCGCGAGGCCGAACGACCAGTGCCCGGACAGCACCCAGCCGATGGCGAGCCCGACGATCAGCACCACCAGGACGGCGGCGAGCCGGAGCAGTTCCACCCGGATCAGGGCGGTGGAGACCGGCCGCCAGTTGACCGTCCGGGGCCACGGTTCGAGCGGGTCGGCCCGCTGGGCGTGCTCTCGATCGCTCACGGTTCGAGACTAGGCGACGCGGCCAACGGCTCAACCACACGCAGGAACCCCCGCGCGTCGAGGAAATCGCCAAGCGAGCCGCGATGATCGGGGCAGGCCAACCAGGTCTTGCGGCGGTCCGCGGTGTGCAGGCGAGGGTTGTTCCACCGCAGCGCCCAGACCGCCGGCGCCCGGCAGCCGCGCGCCGAGCAGATCGGCGGCTCCGGCTGGTCCGGTGCGATGCGGGGAAGGTCGACCACCCGGTCAGTCTACGGGCGGGGGAGAAATCCACCATCGCCGGAAAGATCCACGGACGCTGGAGGGATTGAGCGCCGGGCGGCCACGGGGGAAGCCGCCCGGCGACGGCTGAATGGTACACACCAACAACCCCCTTCTGTCCAGCCTGCATGCCGTGGCGGACCCGCCACGCCGGGAACCGGGGTTTCCGCCGGGCGGTCCCGCGGCCGGACGTGCGAGGCTTGGTGCGGTGGCACCGCGCCGACGGCCGCCGCCGACATCGTCAGCGTGACTGCGAAGTTGTGGAGGACCGGTGGCCCAGCCGACCACACCCGACGTACCGAATCCGTCCCCCACGGGCGATCCGTCCTCGCCGAGCGTGCCCGCGGCGCCCGGCGTGCCCACGGCCCCGGGCGGGGACGCGCGGACAGCCGGCACCCCGCACGCGACCCCCGGCAGCACCCCGGCGCAGGACGCCACGCTCCTGGAGCGGGCCCTGTTCGAGGTCAAGAAGGTGATCGTGGGCCAGGACCGGATGGTGGAGCGGATGTTCGTGGCGCTGCTGGCGCGTGGACACTGCCTGCTGGAGGGGGTGCCCGGGGTGGCCAAGACCCTCGCCGTGGAGACCCTGGCCACGGTGGTGGGTGGCACGTTCGCCCGGGTGCAGTTCACCCCCGACCTGGTCCCGGCGGACATCATGGGCACCCGGATCTACCGCCAGTCGAGTGAGAAGTTCGATGTCGAGCTCGGGCCGATCTTCGTGAACTTCCTGCTGGCCGACGAGATCAACCGGGCGCCGGCCAAGGTGCAGTCGGCCCTGCTCGAGGTGATGAGCGAGCGGCAGGTCTCGATCGGCGGGCAGACCCACCGGGTGCCCGAACCGTTCCTGGTGATGGCCACGCAGAACCCGATCGAGCAGGAGGGCGTGTACCCGCTGCCCGAGGCGCAGCGGGACCGGTTCCTGATGAAGATCCTCGTGGGCTACCCCACGGACGCCGAGGAGCGGGAGATCGTCTACCGCATGGGCGTCGCGCCGCCCGAGCCGTCGCCGGTGTTCTCCCCGTCCGACCTGCTGGCGTTGCAGCGCAAGGCCGACCAGGTGTTCGTACACAACGCGCTGGTCGACTACACCGTACGGCTGGTGCTGGCCACCCGGACCCCGGCCGAGCACGGCATGCCCGACGTCGCCCAGTTGATCCAGTACGGCGCCAGCCCGCGCGCCTCGCTCGGCATCGTCCGGGCCACCCGGGCACTGGCCCTGCTGCGCGGCCGGGACTACGCGCTGCCGCAGGACATCCAGGACGTCGCCCCGGACATCCTCCGGCACCGGTTGGTGCTCAGTTACGACGCGCTGGCCGACGACGTACCGGCCGACCACATCGTGGGGCGGGTGCTCTCGACGATCCCGCTGCCCACCGTCGCGCCGCGCCAGCAGGCCGTCCCCGCGGCCACCTCCGGCGCGGGCTGGCCCGGGCAGCTCCCGTGACCGGTCCGGCCACCGGACCCGGGGTTCCCGACGAGCCGGGTCCGGCCACCGTGCCCGGGCCCCCCGGTACGCCGCCGGGAGGACCGGGTGCGCCACCGGCCGGATCGGGCTGGCCGCCGGGGGGCTCGGCCGGGCCGCCGGTCCCGGGCGGCACCGCCCGGGTGCCGAGGGCCGGGTACGCCGACCCGGCCGGCGCCACCGCGGGCCGGGCCGAGGCGGTGCTGTCCCGACTCCAACTGCTGGTGACCCGCCGGCTGGACGGTCTGTTGCAGGGCGACTACCTGGGTCTGCTGCCGGGACCGGGCAGCGAGGCCGGCGAGTCGCGGGAGTACCGGCCCGGTGACGACGTACGCCGGATGGACTGGCCGGTGACCGCCCGGACCACGGTGGCGCACGTGCGGCAGACCGTGGCCGACCGGGAGCTGGAGACGTGGCTCGCCGTCGACCTGTCGGCCAGCCTGGACTTCGGCACCGGCCGGTGGCTCAAGCGGGACCTCGTGGTCGCCGCGGTGGCCGCGGTGGCGCACCTGAACGCCCGGGGTGGCAACCGGGTCGGCGCGGTCGTCGGCACCGGTCCGGACCGGCCGGCCCCGGCCGCGTCCCCGGCCGGCCGCCGTTGGTGGCCGGTCGGCGGTCGCGGCGCCGGTGCTGCCCCCGGTACGCCGCCCGGCCCGGCCGGCCCCGGACATCCACCCGGCACCGCCGGCTCGGCCGCCGCCGGTGTCACCGGGTCGTCCGGTGCCGGCGGTTCGCCCGGCGCCGTCCGGCGGCTGCCGGCGCGGCCCGGCCGCAAGGAGGCCCAGGGCCTGGTACGGGCCATCGCCACCACCCCGATCCGACCCGGCCGGACCGACCTTGGTGCGCTGGTCAACATGCTGAACTCGCCGCCGCGCCGGCGCGGCATGGCGGTGGTGATCTCCGACTTCCTGGCTCCGCCCGCGCAGTGGGGTCGAGCGGTCCGCAAACTCGGCGTCCGGCACGATGTGCTGGCGGTCGAGGTGGTCGATCCGCGTGAGCTGGAACTACCCGACGTCGGCGTGCTGGAATTGGTGGACCCGGAGACCGGGCAGTCGCACGAGGTGCAGACCGCCGACCCGGAGCTGCGCCGCCGGTACGCGGACGCGGCCTCGGCCCAGCGGTCGGCCATCGCCGCCGAACTGCGCGCCGCCGGCGCCGCGCATCTGAGACTACGTACCGATTCCGATTGGCTTCTGGACATGGTGCGCTTCGTCGCGGCACAGCGGCACGCGCGTACCAGGGGGACCACACGATGATCCGTTTCCTGCAACCGTGGTGGCTACTGGCTGTGCTGCCGGTCCTCGCCCTGGCCGGCGTGTACGTGTGGCGGCAGTTGCACCGCCGCACGTACGCGATGCGGTTCACCAACGTCGACCTGCTGCGTACCCTCGCGCCCAGGGGGATCGGCTGGCGGCGGCACGCCGCGTCCGGTGCCTTCCTGCTCAGCCTGCTGGTGCTGGCCACCGGCATGGCCCGGCCCTCGGTCGACGTCAAGGAGCCGCTGGAACGGGCCACCATCATGCTCGCCATCGACGTGTCGCTGTCGATGCAGGCCGACGACGTGGCGCCGAACCGGCTTCAGGCCGCGCAGGAGGCGGCGAAGCAGTTCGTGCAGGAGCTGCCGCCCACCTTCAACCTGGGACTCGTCTCGTTCGCCAAGTCGGCGAACGTGCTGGTGCCGCCGGGCAAGGACCGGGCCGCGGTGGTGGAGGCCATCGACGGGTTGTCGCTGGCGGAGGCGACCGCGACGGGCGAGGCGGTCTTCACCTGCCTGGACGCCATCCGCTCGGTACCGGCGGACGGCGCGCAGGGGCCACCCCCGGCTCGGATCGTGCTGCTCTCGGACGGCTACCGGACCTCGGGCCGGTCGGTGGAGGAGGCGGCGTCCGCGGCGCAGTCGGCGAACGTACCGGTGTCGACGATCGCCTTCGGCACCGACGACGGCGCGGTGGACATCGCCGGTCAGCAGCAGCGGGTGCCGGTGGACCGGATGTCGCTGGCCCAGCTCGCCGAGACCACCCAGGGGTTCTTCTACGAGGCCGCGTCGGTGAGTGAGCTGAAGAAGGTGTACCAGGACATGGGCAGTTCGATCGGGTTCCGGACCGAGCCACGCGAGGTGACCCAGTGGTACGTCGGGGTTGCGCTGCTGCTGGCCCTGGCCGCGGCGGCGGCGAGCCTGCTCTGGACATCCCGGCTGCTCTAGGTTGACGGCGCGGTGGCCGGACGACCGGTCGCCGGACGAGGCGGTGGCTGGGCGAGGCGGGGGCCAGCCGGCCTCGTGACGGTGAGTCGGCCGGCCGGTCCGGCTCAGTGCGTGGCGCCGACCAGCACGAAGAGGTAGACGACCCAGACGGCGGCGAGGGTGAAACCGAGCGGGGCGGCGTAGCGGTTCATGGCGATTCTCCGATGGCGACAGACACGCGGAACGGGGGCTGGTGCGGAGAGAATCGCGACCGGGTGGACCGCCGACGGGACGCGCCCGGGTTGTCCCGGCGGTAGCCGGAACCCGGGCGGGTGCGTGGCGGTGCGACTTGGTCGGCTCAGGCTGGCAGAGGCTCAGCGGAGCGGACCGAAGGCCCGGCCACGACTAGGAGGATCGCTATCTCGCACAGCGATCACCTCCACAGGTCGGCCGGGCGGAAAAGATCCGTTGCGAATGTTACACCCAGGCCGCCGCACCGCCGCGCCCACCCGGCCCACCGGTCCCACCCGGCCTCGCGCCGGGTTGATCATGGGTCTCATCAGGGATTCTTGCGCTGGAGCCTGCGGTGAAACCCATGATCAACCAGGTGGATGGAGGTCAGCCTGGACGACGGCGGCCGGCCAGCAGGGCCAGCAGCAGTACCAGTGCGGCGGCGAAGACCGGTAGCCAGGCCAGCCGGGCGACCACCCAACCGGCGGTCGGTGCCGTGTGCAGCCCCGGTACGGCCCGGCCACCGGCCAGCCACAGCCCGGCCACGGTGACCCCGATGAGCGCGCTCTGGTGGGTGAGGAAGACCGGCAGCGCGACCCGGTTGACCGCCCGCACCGGTCGCCACCAGCGCGGCTCGGTGAGCAACCGGTCCAGCGCCGGCCGGAGCAGCAGGGCCAGCCCGACCTGGGCCAGCGCCAGGGCCAGGGTGGCCAGCGACGGCGGGTCCAGATTGGAGCGTCCCGCCCCCGGCACCCCCACCGCGCTGGCCGGATATCCCGCCAGCAGCACCAGCCCGACCAGGCCCGCCGTGCCGCCGACGGTGAGCGCCCACCCGGTGCCACGGAACGGTCGTAGGCCGCCGCTCGCCGGGTCCGCCGGCCAGCCGGCGAGCCGGCCCGGGTGCCGGTCCGTCGCGACCGCCACGCCCAGCAGGTACGGCACCGCCCAGCCGGCCAGCAGGGTGGACAGCCGTGCGCCGTGGCCGAGGTCCGCGGCGGTCACCAGGGCGATCGGGGGCACCACGGCCAGCATCCCGAACCGGCCGACGTACCGGTCCAGGACCGGGGTCAGGGCGGTCAACACCAGCAGCGGTACGAGGAACCACAGCGGGCTGACCACCAGCCGGGCCACCGTCTCGACGGTGCCGTCCGGTGCGCCGGCGGCCAGGCCGACCAGCAGGGCACACGCCCATGCGGCGGTGAAGCCGACCACCGGGACGGCCAACCTGCGCAACCGGACGCCCAGCCAGCACCGGTACCGGATGTCCCGCGCCGCCCGCCGGGCCCGGGTGGCGGCGAAACCGGCGACGAAGAAGAACAGGCCGAGGGTCTGCGGCAGCCAGCTCAGCGGCGCCAGGGCCGGTAGCGTCCGCAGTGGACTGTCCTGGAACAGCGTGCCGTCCGGGGCCAGCACCGGCGCGGTGACCAGCCAGTGCCCGAGGACGACACCGATGATCGCCACCACCCGCAGTCCGTCGACCGCCCGATCCCGGCCGGTCGCGGTCGTGCCGGAGCCGCTCAGCGGTCCGCCTGCCCGAGGACGACGGCAGCCAGGGCCCGGACGGTGCCGGTGCCCGCGACCAGGTAACCATCGTGGCCGTGGACCCCGTCGGTGGGTAGCCGGCGGGCGCCGAACCGGGCGGTCGCCGGCCGGGCCCCGTGTCCCAGGTCGCCGAGCCGCAGTTGTGGCACCCGGTCGATCCAGTCGTCCGGGGCCTCGGCCGCCCACACCCGGGCCGAGGTGCCCAACCCGGTCACCCGGTCGGTGCCCATGCCGATCCCGCCGAGGGTGACCAGCTCGGTCACCTGAGCGGGTAACCGGGCCGCGGCCAGACCGATCACCAGCGCCCCGTAACTGTGCCCGACCAGGGTGACGGTGACCGACGACCGCTGCCGCACGAGGTCGGTGAGGAACGCCACCAGGGCCGTGGCGCCGGTCCGGGCCCGCGTCGAACGGGCCGCCGCCAGGCCGAGCCCGTCCGGCGGGTCGTAGCCGAGCCAGGCCAGCACGGCGACCCGGGCCGCCGGATCGGTGGCACGCAGGGTGTCGTACACCGTGCGGGCCTGCCGGGCCGGCGCCCGGTCCGGTACGCCACCCAGGCCACGGTCGAAGTCCCGCAGCGTGGTGGCCACGCCGGGGACCAGCACCACGATCCGGTCCGCGCGGGTCAGGTCACCGACCACCTCGACGGCCCGGCCGTCGCCGGCCGGATCGAACTCCAGGAACTGCCGGCCGACCCAGCCCGCGTACGGGGTACCGGCGGCCCGCATCGCGGCGTCGCTGCGCGCGTACGCCATCGTGGTCGGCGCCAGCGGCGAAGCCACCGGCCCGGCGCTCGCCGGTGCCGGGGCGACCAGCCCGATGCCGAGCAGCGCGGTCAGCGCGGTGCCGGAGACAAGCTGACGGATCATGTCGTACCCCCTCGGTCGGTTGACCGGAAGGGTGCGACGGCGACCGGCGGTCGCGGATCAACCCGGGGAGCGGTCCGCCGGTGGTACCCCGGGGTTACTCGCCGGCGGCGACCAGGCCCGACTCGTACGCCAGGACGACGGCCTGAGCCCGGTCCCGCAGGTGCAGCTTGCCCAGCACCCGGCCGACGTGGGTCTTGACGGTCTGCTCGGCCACCACCAGCTCGGCGGCGATCTCCGCGTTCGATCGTCCCCGGGCGATCAGCCGCAGCACCTCGGTCTCCCGGGCGGTGAGCGCGGCCAGCGAGACCGGTCGGGGTCGGTCCGGGCGCGGGCGGGCGGCGAACTCGGCGATCAGCCGGCGGGTCACCGTGGGCGCCAGCAGCGCGTCACCGGCGGCCACCACCCGGACCGCGTGGACCAGGTCGGCGGCCGGCGCGTCCTTGAGCAGGAACCCGCTGGCCCCGGCGCGCAGCGCGGCGTAGACGTAGTCGTCGAGGTCGAAGGTGGTCAGGATGAGCACCCGGGGTCGGTCCCGGTTGTCGCCCGTGAGTTGCCGGGTCGCGGCCAGGCCGTCCAGGACCGGCATCCGGACGTCCATCAGGACGACGTCCGGGTCGAGCCGGCGGGCCGCCGCGACCGCCTCGGCGCCGTTGGCGGCATCGCCGACCACCAGCAGGTCCGGCTGGGCGGCCAGCAGCGCGCCGAAACCCTGCCGCACCATCGCCTGGTCGTCGGCGATCAGCACCTTGATCATTCGTCGCCGTCCTCGGGCCGGTGGTCGTCAGCGGGCTGGTAGGGCAGCCGGGCCGCCACGGTGAAGGCGCCGTCGCGCTGCTCGGCGCTGAGGGTGCCACCGAGCAGCGCGGCCCGTTCACGCAGCCCGGTGAGGCCGTGCCCGTCCGCACCCTGCCGTGGTGGCCCGCCCGGACCCTGTCGTGGCGGCCCGTCAGCACCCTGCCGTGGTGGCCGGGCCGGTACGTCGTTGTCGACCCGCAGCGCCAGCTCATCCCCGGTGGCCAGCACCGACAGCCGGACGGCGGCACCCGGCGCGTGTCGCCCGGCGTTGGCCAGCGCCTCCTGCACGATCCGGTAGCCGGCCAGCTGGACGGTTTCCGGCGGCGCACCCGGGTACGGCGGTTCGGGCAGCGGATCGACCAGCTCGATCCGCATTCCGGCGCGGCGTGCCCCGACCAGCAGGTCGGGCAGCTCGGCGAGGCCGGGCTGGGGCGCGGTCTCCGGCTCGGTGCCGTGCTCGCTGCGCAGCACGCCGAGCAGCCGGCGCAGGTCGGTCAGCGCCGTGCGCGCCGACCCGGCGATCGCCTGGAACTCCTCCTGGGCCGGGTCCGGCACCCCGGTCAACCGGTACGGCGCGGTCTCGGCCCGGACGGCGATCATCGACATGTGGTGCGCCACCACGTCGTGCATCTCCCGGGCGATCCGGGTGCGTTCCTCCAGCACGGCCCGCCGGGCCTTCTCCAGCTCACTCAGCTCGGTCTGCTCGGCCAGCGCCGCGCCGGACTGCCGGGTCCGCCGGATCATCCCGCCGACCACCAGCAGCACGATCACCAGCACCATGACCCCGACGACGTTGTTGGCGTCGACAAGCGCCAGGACGGGCACCAGGGTGCCGACGCCGATCCAGGGCAGCAGCGGCCAGTCCGCCCGCAGGGCCACCACGGCGAGCACCAGCAGCCCGGTGAGCACCAGCACCGGGTTCCACGGCCACGACGCGCGGGGCGGCGAGTTGAAGGTGCAGACCGCGAGCGCCAGCACCAGCAGCCGCCAGGCCAGCAGGGGGCGCCGGGGCAGCGCCGCCAGCGGCGCCACGGTCATCGCGGCGAACAGGATCGCGACGATCATGGGCAGCGCCCGGTTGTGTTCCTCGGTGAGGGTGATCGCGAACAGGCCGGTCAGGGCCAACCCACCGGCCGGGCCCGCGTACCGGCGGATGGCCGGCGGGCCGGGCAGTGCCCGGGTCGGGGGGTAGTCGGGACCGAGCAGCGTGCGGCGCAGCGCGGCGGCCCAGGAACGGAGGCTCACCGTCCGGAGCGTACGGCCGCGCCGGGGGCCCGGCCGTCCCACCAGAGGGTGATCTTCGCCGTCATACTCCCGGGGTACGCCCTGGTTAGCGCCTACCCATCGGTAGCGCCTAGGGTCTGCAACGCGAGCTGTCCGTACGATCTTCAGGAGCAACCGTGGCCCGAACTGTGCTGGTGACCGGGGGTAACCGGGGAATCGGACTGGCCATCGCGACCGCCTTCGCCAAGCAGGGTGACCGGGTGGCCGTCACGCACCGCGGCCGGGGAACGTCGGACACCGGTGCCGGCGAGCCGGGGTCGGACGCGGTCGGCGGCTACCTGGACAACGGGCTGTTCGGGGTGCGCTGCGACATCACCGACGCCGCCGCCGTGGACGCCGCGTTCGCCGCGGTCGAGGCCGAGCTGGGCCCGGTGGAGGTGCTGGTGGCCAACGCCGGGATCACGGCCGACACGCTGCTGATGCGGATGTCCGAGGAGCAGTTCAGCTCGGTGGTGGACACCAACCTGACCGGCGCGTTCCGCTGCGCCAAGCGGGCCGCCACGAAGATGGTCCGGGCCCGCTGGGGCCGGATGATCTTCATCTCGTCGGTGGTCGGTCTCACCGGCTCGGCCGGCCAGGTCAACTACGCGGCCAGCAAGGCGGGCCTGGTCGGGGTGGCCCGGTCGATCACCCGGGAGCTGGGCAGCCGGAAGATCACCGCCAACGTGGTCGCGCCGGGGTTCATCGAGACGGACATGACCGCCGAGCTGCCCGAGCAGCTCCGGGCGGACTACCTGAAGTCCATCCCGGCCGCCCGGTTCGCCGAGCCGGAGGAGGTCGCCGGCGTGGTGACCTGGCTCGCCAGCGACGCGGCGGGCTACATTTCCGGCGCCGTCATCCCGGTCGACGGCGGCCTCGGCATGGGCCACTGAGCGCGCCGCGCCGCGCCGCCAACCCGCCCCGACCGCGCCCGCTCGACCACGCCCGACCCGCCCTCGGCGGAGCCCGACAACCCGCGCGACAACCGACGACGAAAGGGCCTGTACGTGTCTGGACTGCTTGCCGGTAAGCGGCTGCTCGTCACCGGCGTTCTCACCGACGCCTCGATCGCCTTCTCGGTGGCGAAACTCGCCCAGGAGAACGGCGCGAAGATCGTACTCACCGGTTTCGGCCGGTTGTCGCTGGTCGAGCGGATCGCCAAGCGGCTGCCCGAGCCGCCGCCGGTGATCGAACTGGACGTGACCAACCCCGAGCAGTTGGCCGGCCTGGCCGACCAGGTACGCGAGCACCTGGACGGGCTCGACGGGGTGGTCCACTCGATCGGCAACGCGCCGCAGAGCTGCCTCGGCGGCGGGTTCCTGGACGCGCCGTGGGAGGACGTGGCGAAGGCGCTGCACGTCTCGACGTACTCGTACCAGTCCCTGGCCATGGCGGCGCTGCCGCTGATGGGTCCCGGCGGCTCGGTGGTGGGCCTCACCTTCGACGCCACCAAGGCGTGGCCGGTGTACGACTGGATGGGCGTGGCCAAGGCCGGACTGGAGTCCGCCTCCCGCTACCTGGCGCTGCACCTGGGCAAGCGGGGCATCCGCAGCAACCTCGTCTCGGCCGGTCCGCTGCGCACCATGGCCGCCCGGTCGATCCCCGGCTTCGAGCAGTTCGAGAACGCCTGGGCCGAGCGGGCGCCGCTGGGCTGGAGCCTCACCGACGCCGAGCCGGCCGCCCGGGCGGTGCTGGCGTTGCTGTCCGACTGGTTCCCGGCCACCACGGGCGAGATCGTGCACGTCGACGGCGGCTACCACGCCCTCGGCGCCCCCGAGCGGTAGGGACGAGCGGTAAGGAAGGGCCCCTTCTTGTCGCTTTCTGTAGTACAGGGGCCCCCTCCTAACCATCAGCCGGCGGCCGGACGCGCCTGAGCATCCGGTCAGCACCGGCTGGAGACGCACCCGGGTAAGCGAGCTAACAGCGGCCCGGCGGGCCGTCCGGGTCGACGGCCGGGAAGAATGGGCGGCATGGGGTACGACGCAGTGCTGCTGCTCTCGTTCGGCGGCCCGGAACGGCCGGAGGACGTACTGCCGTTCCTGATGAACGTGACCAGGGGGCGAGGGGTGCCCCCCGAACGGCTGGCCGAGGTCGCCGAGCACTACCAGCACTTCGGCGGGGTCTCACCGATCAACCAGCAGAATCGTGACCTGCTGGCCGCGCTGCGTGTCGAGTTCGACGAGCACGGCATCGACCTGCCGATCTACTGGGGCAACCGGAACTGGAACCCGATGCTCGCCGACACCGTCGCGCGGATGCGGGACGACGGCGTCCGGTCCGCGCTGGCCTTCGTCACCAGCGCGTACGGCGGCTACTCGTCCTGCCGGCAGTATCAGGAGGATCTCGCGGTCGCCCGCGCCGCAAGCGGGCCCGCGGCCCCGGCGATCGACAAGCTGCGCCAGTTCTGGGACCACCCGGGGTTCGTCCAGCCGCACGCCGACGCCGTCCGGGACGCCCTCGCCACCTTGGACCCGGCCCGCCGGGGCGGCACCCGGCTGGTCTTCACGGCCCACTCCATCCCCACCTCGATGGCCGCGACCGCCGGCCCCGAGGGCGGCCGGTACGAGGCCCAGCTGCGGGAGACCGCCGAGCTGGTCGTCTCGGCGGCCGGCGTGGACCTGCCGTACGACCTGGTCTGGCAGAGCCGGTCGGGCCCGCCCCAGGTGCCGTGGCTGGAACCGGACATCAACGACCATCTCACCGCACTCGCGGCCGACGGGGTCACCGCCGTGGTGGTCAGCCCGATCGGTTTCGTCTCCGACCATCTGGAGGTGGTGTGGGATCTCGACACCGAGGCCGCCGACACCGCCAAGCGGCTCGGCCTGGAGTACGTCCGGGCGGCCACCCCGGGCACCGACCCCCGGTTCGTCGCCATGGTCCGTGAGCTGGTGGTCGAGCGGCTGGAAGGCGCGGACGGGGTGCCCGTCGAACGCTGCCGGTTGGGTACGCTGCCGGCCTGGGACACCTGCCCGGCCGGCTGCTGCGTGCCGCCCCGGCGCCGCTGACCCAGGTCAGCGGGCACCGCACCGACGCCGGCTGGGACACCCCACGGACCGACCCACTGAGAAACCCCGGACGGCGAGGACATCACGATGAGGGACCGCAAGCCCGTCGAGAGCTGGCTGACCGACATGGACGGGGTGCTCGTGCACGAGGGGCAGCCCGTGCCGGGCGCCCCGGAGTTCATCAGCCGGTTGCGCACGTCCGGCAAGCGGTTCCTGGTGCTCACCAACAACTCGATCTACACGCCGCGGGATCTCCAGGCCCGGCTGACCCGGATGGGCTTCGACGTACCCGAGGAATCGATCTGGACGGCGGCGCTGGCCACCGCCCAGTTCCTGGCCGACCAGCGGCCCGGCGGCACCGCGTACGTGATCGGCGAGGCGGGTCTGACCACGGCCATGCACGCGGTGGGATACATCCTGTCCGACTTCGCACCCGACTACGTGGTGCTGGGGGAGACCCGTACGTACAGCTTCGAGGCGATCACCAAGGCAGTCCGGTTGATCGACGCGGGCGCCCGGTTCATCTGCACCAACCCGGACCCCACCGGGCCGTCAGCCGAGGGCGCGCTGCCGGCGGCCGGTTCGGTAGCGGCGATGATCTCCAAGGCCACCGGGGTCGAGCCGTACTTCGTGGGCAAGCCGAATCCGATGATGATGCGTTCGGCGCTGAACACCATCGAGGCGCACTCCGAGACCACGGCGATGATCGGCGACCGGATGGACACCGACATCCTGTGCGGCCTGGAGGCCGGCCTGGAGACGGTGCTCGTACTCACCGGGATCAGCACCCGCGCCGAGGCGGAACGCTACCCGTACCGGCCGTCCCGGATCGTGGCGTCGGTGGCCGACCTGACCGACGAACTCTGACGTCACCTGGCGGGCGGTCCGACCGACGGTCGTCCGGACGACGGACCAGCCGGTCAGGCTCGGGCAGGGAACGAAGCAGCGCCGGCAGGGCGCCGAACACGAGGGGAAGGGCGCTCAGCTCGTCGATCCCGACCCAGGCGATGTCGTCATGCTCCTCCGGCGCACGGTTGGTGGGGGAGCCGACCCAGTCTCCGACCTGCCAGACGCCCACGTGGACGGCGTCCTCGCCGCTGCCGGCACGCAGGTCGCCGAACCGTGACGAGGACTCCGCCACAATGTGAACCCCCAGCTCCTCGTGCATCTCCCGCGCGAGGGCCTGTAGTTCGGACTCACCCGGCTCGACGTGCCCGCCGGGCAGATCCCAGAGGTCCGGGTAGGCCCGTCGGGTCGGGCTGCGGTGTACCAGCAGGACCGCATCGTTCTCCAGGAGTGCGCCGCAGACGATGACATGCATGCCGGGATTGGAGCACAGGGCTGGGACAGGTTCGCTCCGACCGGTGCCCTCCGGGGCATGGCAGCGGCTCGTGGCCCGCCGGGATCAGTGCGGCCGGTATGGCGCTGCGCGTGCGGTGTGGATGGTGAGGCGTGGCTCGTCAGGGCTTCCGGTGGTGCTGGAGTGCCTGGATGAACCAGTCGAAGACCGGTGCGAGCGAGGGCGCGGCCGGCCACCCGTTGATGGTGGAGATGAGGTGCCAGTACCGCTCGACCCGTGGGTCGTTGGCGACCTCCAGCCGGGTCAGCAGCTTCGCGCGGTACTCGGGGGAGTCGGTATCGCCGAACGTACGGGCGTAGTGGGCGACGAGTTCGGTGACGATGGCGGCGGCCGCTGCCGACGGTGGTTGCACCTCGGCGGCGATGGCGGCCGTCACACGGTCGCGGACGTGGCTGGTCAGTTCGTGGTGCAGTCCCGTCCGGTCGCCGTCGGCGCGTTCGGCTGCCTGGTGCTCGGCCATCCGCCGGATGCTGGCCCTGAAATCGGTGTCCTGGACGAGTTTGGCGAGTTCGATCCAGCATTCGACCTGCGCGGCGGTCGGTTCGTCGGGCAGGTTCGGCATGGTGGAGCGGAGGAGGTCGACCAGGTCGGGGTTGGCGTCGACGGCGCCGAACGTGCTGTCGATGAAGTCGTGGATGAGCCGGTGACGTTCAGCCTCGGACAGCTGCACGATGCGGTGCATGAGTTCCATCTCCTTCATGGTGGAGTCCCGCTTCGCCACCAGACGCAGCACCGCTCGGCGTACCCGTAGCACCTGGATCTGCACGTCGAGCGCGTCGGCATGGATGGCGGCGGCCTGCGACATGGTGATGTCGTCGGCGAGCACCCGGCGGACGGTGACCAGGTCGAGGCCGATGTCACGCAACGTGCGGATCAGTTCCAGCCGAGTGATCGCGGTCAGGTCGTATCGCCGATGGTTCGCGGGACTGCGGTCGGTGGGCGGCAGGACACCGGCGTCGGAGTAGAACCGGATGGTGCGCACCGGCAGGCCGGTGCGCCGAGCCAGGTCTCCGATCGAGTACAGCGTCCCCTCGTCCACACCGATCAGCCTCCTACCTCCACCAACTGGAGATGCAAGACTCCGGTGGTGCCGCTACCACCGAAGGGCAGCCGGTCCGGTCACGGCGACTGTCACGCGAGCAGCAGGGCCTCGGTGCGCTCCCGCAGCCGGGCGCGGAACGCCGGGTCGTAGGCCTGGTCGAGCGCCCGCGCGGGCTGCGTGCCGTTGAAGTACCGGCCCGTCACGCCGTCCAGGTCGGGGTCGACGACCAGCCGCAGCGTCGCGTGCAGCCCCTGCTCCAACGAGTCGATGGTGCCGTAGCGGGACTCGCGCACCATCGCGGTCGGCATCAAGGAGGCGGGGTGCAGGCAGTTTGCCGTGACGCCGGTCCCGGACAGTTCGTCGGCGAGGTCGAAGGTGTGCGCGATCAGCGCCAGCTTGGACCGCCGGTACGCCTCGATCCCGGCGTACTCCCGTTCCATCATCAGGTCATCGAGGTCGACCGGACGCTGCCCGGCCGATGCGACGTTGACGACCCGCGCGGAACCGGACCGGCGCAGTGCCGGCAGCAGCAGCCTGGTCAGCAGGTACGGCGCCAGGTAGTTGACCGCGAGGCGCAACTCGTACCCGTCGCGGGACAGTTCCCGACCGGCACCCGGCGCGCCGAACCCCACGCCGGCGTTGTTGACCAGCACGTCGAGCCGGCCGGCGTGGTCGTCGACCTGGGCCGCGAGCCCGCGTACCTCGTCGAGGGACGACAGGTCCGCGCGGATCGCCACCGCACCGGTCTCCCGGGCGATGCCGGCCAACCGCCCGGCGTCGCGGCCGTGGACGATGAGGTGGTGCCCGGCGCCGGCCAGTTCGCCCGCCAGCGCCCGTCCAAGCCCGTCGGAGGCGCCGGTGATCAGGATGTTCGCCACGGTGCCAGTCTGCCGTGCCCGGGACGGGCACGCACTCGCGACCGGCACGTGCCAGCGCCGGTTGACCGCGAGACGAGGTTCTGCTGCTCAATGTCGGCTGAGGCTCGCTCACCGAACCGCACTCGTTCGCTGCGATCCGAGCGCTACTCGGCACGCCGAGCGGAACCGGGCCGGGTGGACGTCTTACGCGTCTCGAACCGCTCCTGAGCGTCGAGAACCGCATCGGCGTACCGGGTGGCCCAGGCACCCATCGCCCGCATCGGTTCCAGCAGCGCGCCGCCCGCTTCCGTGAGCGCGTAGTCCACGCGGGGTGGCACCTGCGGGTACGGCCGGCGCTCCACCAGGCCGTTGTACTCCAGCCGGCGCAACGCGTCGTTGAGCACCTTGGGGCTGATCCCGCCGATCCGGGTGAGGAGCACCGCCGGCCGCATCGGACCGTACGCGGCGATCGTGAAGACCACGACGCTGTCCCAGCGGTTGGCGAGCACCTCGAACGCCACCCGGGCCCGGCAGTCGGAGGTGTAACCGTCGAGCTGGACAGCAGGATCACCCATGCGCCCATCCTGCCCGACCTGTCACACACCGTTCGGTGTGCATCGAGCTGCCTATCGTCCTGCACGGCGGTCCGTACCGAACCGCCGCAGAGCGTGAAACGGAGCAGAAAGATGAAAATCGGCATCCTCGGCACGGGCGACATGGCGGCGGCACTCGGCGGCGCATGGACTGCGGCCGGGCACGACGTGCTGATCGGCGGCCGGAATCAGGGGCGGGCGGAGCAGACCGCCCGACGGGTCGGCGCCGCCGGGCACGGCCGCCTCGCGGACGCGGCGGACCACGGCGACGCCATCCTCGTCGCGGTCCCGGCGGCACAGGCGCCGCAACTGGTGGGCGGCCTCGCCCGGCGCCTCGCCGCTCGGACGGTCATCGACTGCACCAACCCCGTCGTACCGACCAGCGACGGACTGATGCTCGACACCGGTGGCACCACGTCTGTGGCGCGGCAACTGGCAGCCGCCGCGCCCGACGCGTACGCGGTCAAGGCGTTCAACCTCTGCCACGTGAGCATCTGGACACTGCGCCCACCAACCTTCGAGGGCATACCACTGACCGTGCCCTACTGTGCCGACCACGCCGAGGCAGCCGCGGCGACGGAGCTGCTCATCAGCTCGATCGGCTGCACGCCTGCGCCGTGCGGCGGGCTGACCCGGGCCGGATACCTGGAGGCGACCGCGGCGCTTGCGATCGGGCTGTGGTGGGCAGGGCAGCAGCCGCGCAGCGCGTTCCCCTCCCCGGCGGAGGCACCCCGGCGCTGAGCTCGACGAGCACGGTGGATCCGGGCGGTCGTGCCGGAGGGCGACCCGTGCATCCAGCGCGTTCGGCGTCGAGGCTACTGCTGCTCCCACTGCTCCTTGGTGATCTCGTACCGTACGCCCCCCTGCTCGGAGCCCTCGATCATCTCCATGTCGGAGGGAGTGGGAATGGTGTCCGCGAGCGTCATTCCGAGCTTCTCCATGATGTTGCGCGAACCGTGGTTCACGGACATCGTCTCGGCCCAGACCATGCGCACACCGAGCTGTGTGAACGCCTTGCCCAGCAAGGCCCGCGAGCCCTCGGTGGCATAACCGTTGCCCCATGCCGCCTGCCGCAGGCGGTAGCCGAGCTCGACCTCGTCCAGCGGGCCCTCCCGCTCGGGACGCAGGATGAACCAGCCGATGAACGCGCCGCCGTCCTTCTCGTGCGCGGCGAACAGTCCGAGCTGGCCGTCCCACCTCTCGTAGCCGGCGAGGATGTTCGGGAGGTGACGCTCGCGGACGAGCTCCGGCGCGGTCGGACTGCCGCCGGTCAGGAAGCGCATCACCGCCGGGTCGCTGTCCAGCTCGATCAGCAGGTCCGCGTCATCGGCAGTGAAACGGCGCAGGGCCAGGCGTTCGGTCTCCAGGTAGGTGTCCACGAGTCGATCATGTCGGAAACCGCTTCACCCGTCAGCGGGAGCCACTCCGCCGATCTCGACACCCACGGGTGCGCTGACCGCGGACATGAGTACGGGATCGTCGGGCACGGCGGCTCTGACCACGACCGCCTCGTCCTCAACAGCGACGACCTGACCGGACCCAGAGGTCGTACGGGGTCGGGCCGGGGCGGAACCCGTGGGCCTCGGCCAGCTGTGCCGCCTCCCGGAACCAGTGGGCGACGGCGGTGGGCAGGTGGGCGTCGCTGCCGAAGGTCACCGCCTCGCCGCCCTCCTCGTGCCACCAGCCCAGGATGGTGGGGTGCAGCGGCAACCGGGTGTTGATCTCCAGCGCCCGTCCCGACCGGGCGGTCGCCCGCAGGGCGTGCCGGAACTCCTCCTCGAACATCTTCGGCTCGAAGGGGCCGTCCCGCTCCGTCGGCCAGGACCGCAGCGGGTAGTCGACGTGGGCCAGCACGGTGAACAGGTCGCTGCCGGCGACCAGCCGGGGGATCTCGGCCAGGTACGCGCGGACGACCTCGGCCGCGGGCCGGTGCGGATAGATCCCGAACGGCTCCGCGAACCCGTCCCCGTCCGGCAGGCAGTGCAGGGAACCGAGCACCCGGTCGAATCGCCCGGTGCCGAGCACCGCCGCACAGGCTGGCGCGTGCCAGTGCGGTTCGCCCAGCTCCAGGCCGGTGAGGATGCGTAGCTCGGGGAACCGGTCCCGGCAGCGCTGGACCGCTTCCAGGTAGCCGGCCGCGTCGAAGGGCGGCGGGGTCAGCAGCCCGTCCGGCGACGCCACGGCGGTGAGATGTCCGTCCGCGTACGGGCCGTCGAGGGCGACCCGCCAGGTGGTGTGGTCGAGGTGTTCGGTGAAGGCGATCGCCGGCAGCCCGAGCCGAACCGCCTGGGCGCAGGAGCGTTCCATCGAGGCGAGCGGGGCGTCCCAGGACCACTCGCTGTGTACGTGGTTGTCCGCGGGCAGCGTCATGCGACGCTAGGGGCGCACGTCATGCGACGCTAGGGGCGCAGCGGGGCGTTGCAGGCGGCGACCAGCGCCCGACGGCAGGCGGCGGTGAGCGGTCGCAGCGCGGCGTCGCGCTGCTGTGCCTCGTACCCGTTGACCGCCCCGCCGGGGGCGGCGTGCTCGGCCAGTGCCAGGACCCGGTCCAGCACGGAGGCCCGGGCGAACAGCCGGCGGGCTCGCGGGTCGAACCCCGGCGGCAGGTCGCCGTAGCTGTCCGGCCGGCGCAGCGCGGCCAGCGCCCCGCTCAGCTCGGGTCGCCAGGCCGCCACGTCCAGCCGGGTCAGCGCCGCGGTCGCCTCGGCGAGCGTCGTGGCGAGTTCGGCCTCGGCCTCGGCCGCGTCCGGTTCGCCGACCCCGGCCCCGGCGTCGGGTGGCAGCGGGTAAACCCGCCACAGCACCGTCTCGAAGGTCATCCCCGAGCCGGAGGTGTGGCTGCGGACCTCGGGGATGAAGCCCAGCGGGCCGGCGACGACGGCCTCGCCCGCCACCAGCGCGGCGCCCGAGAAGGGGCCGGGTCCGGGCAGGCCACGCGGGTCACCGGGGACGGGCAGGGCCAGCCGGACCTCGTCGGGGGACAGTCGGGACAGCGTCGGGAGCGCTTCCGCGAGCGGCACGTCGGTCCAGGTGCCGGGGGCGTCGGCGACGAGGTGTTCCTCGTCCCCGGCGACCTGTTCGGCCACCTCGTCGTACGGCACCAGACCGGCCCGCCAGGCCCGGACCCAGGCCACGAACCGGCTGGACCGGCGCGGAGCCAGCGTCGTCGCCGCGCCCGTTGGAGCAGACATGCTGGCAAGGGTACGTGGTCGTCGCGGCCGTGTCTCGGCTCGGCGCTGTCGTGCCGGGGTGCCGGGCCGGCGCAGGGCCGTTGTGGCCGGTAACCGGTCCAGGGTGGTCGAGCGTGCTCGATGACCCCGGCGCGTCGGCGCGGCGCGTCGGCGGCCACCCGCTACCGTCGCGTCGCATGGGACGGCGATACGGCGACGACGTGCTGGCCGGCGACTGGCGACGACGCCGGGTAACGCCCGAGGTGGACGCCGAGCCGGATCTGGTGGTGGAGGACGCCGATTCGGGCTTCTGCGGCGCGGTTGTCGGGTTCGAGGCCGGTGCGGTGACGCTGGAGGACCGGCACGGCCGGCGGCGGAACTTTCCGCTGCTGCCGGCGGCTTTCCTGCTCGACGGCGAACCGGTCACGCTGCGCCGGCCCGCCCCGCGGAAGGTGCCGGCGGCGCTCCGACGTACCGCTTCGGGTTCGATCGCGGTGGACGGGGTATCCGCGCGGGTGGCCCAGGCCAGCCGGATCTGGGTGGAGGGCGTCCACGACGCCGCGCTGGTCGAGCGGATCTGGGGGGACGACCTGCGTATCGAGGGCATCGTGGTGGAGCCGTTGGACGGCATCGACGAACTCGCGGCGCGGGTGCGTGAGTTCGGGCCGGCGCCGCGGCGCCGGCTGGGTGTGCTGGTCGACCATCTGGTGCCCGGCTCCAAGGAGAGCCGGATAGTCGCCGGGGTCACCTCGCCGGACGTGCTGGTCACCGGACACCCCTACGTGGACGTCTGGCAGGCGGTGAAGCCGGCGGCGTTGGGCATCCGCGCGTGGCCGGTGGTGCCGCCCGGGCGACCGTGGAAGGAGGGCGTCTGCGCGGCCCTCGGCGTGGCCGAGCCGGCCGCGATGTGGCGGCACATCCTGTCCCGCGTGGACAGCTACGCCGACGTCGAGACGCCACTGATCAACGCCATGGAACGACTCATCGACTTCGTCACCGTGCCGCCCGCGTGACGATGCCGGTCACCGTGCCGCCCGCGTGACGATGCCGGTCACCGTGCCGCCCGCGTGACGATGCCGGTCACCGTGCCGCCCGGGTGACGGCGCCGGTCAACGGCCGCTGAGCCGGTGGCGCAGGTCGGTCAGCGGGCGCGGCCGGCCGTACCGGTAGCCCTGGCCGTGCGGGCAGCCGATGGCCGCCACGGCGGCGTGCTGGGCGTCGGTCTCCACGCCCTCGGCGACCACGCCGAGCCCGAACGCGCCGGCCAGCCCTCGGATCATCTCCACGGTGGCGTACGCCCGCTGGTCGGTGCCGTCCAGCCGGCGGACGAACGAGCGGTCTATCTTCAGCTCGGTGGCCGGTATCCGGTGCAGGTAGTTCAGCGCCGAGTAGCCGGTACCGAAGTCGTCGATGGCGATCCGCACGCCGAGGCCGCGTAGTTGGCCGAGCCGGCGCAGCACCGCGTCGGTGCTCTCGATCAGGGCCGTCTCGGTCAGTTCCAGGGTCAGCGACTCGGGCGCCAGCCCGGCCGCGGCGGTGGCCTCGGCGACCGTCTCGGTGAGGTCCGTCCGGCGCAGGTGCCCGGCGGCCACGTTGACCGCCACGGTGGTGCCCGGCGCCAGGTCCTGCCATCCGGCGGCGGCCTGGCAGGCGGCCCGGATCACCCAGCGGTCCACGCTGAGGATCAGCCCGGTCTCCTCGGCCAGCGGCAGGAACCGGTCGGGGGCCAGCAGCCCGTACCGGGGGTGCCGCCACCGCACCAGCGCCTCGGCGCCGCGTACCCGGCCGGTGCCCAACTCCACGATGGGTTGGAACTCCAGCTCCAGCTGGTCCGCGTTGTGGACCGCCCGGCGCAGGTCGGCGATCAGCTCCGCCCGGCTGACGGCGGCTTCGCGCAGCCGGGCGGTGCAGGTTCGGTACGCGGACTTGCCGGCCGCCTTCGCGGCGTACATCGCGATGTCGGCGTCCCGGAGCAGGTCCGTGTGGCCGTGGTGCTGCGGGCCGTACTCGGCGATGCCGATGCTGGCCGAGGAGTGCAGCAGCCCGTCGGTCTCCGGTCCGTCCGGGCCGAGCGCCCCGAGCAGCCGTCGGGCCAGCCGTTCCGCGGGCCGGGCCGGGTTCGCGACCTGGTCCGGGTCCGCGGGCCGGGCCGGAGCCGCGAACTGGTCCGGGTGCGCGGGCCCACCCGGGCCCGTCGGTGGCTCGTCGGGGTCCGCCGCCGGCCGCCCGGCGCCGGATGCGGTCCCGGGCTGGTCGGCCTCCAGCAGTACGGCGAACTCGTCCCCACCGATCCGGGCGATCAGCCCCGAGTCGCCGACCACGGCTCGCATCCGGGCCGCCACGCTGGTCAGCAGCCGGTCTCCACTGGCGTGTCCGAACCGGTCGTTGACCTGTTTGAACCCGTCGAGGTCCAGCAGCAGGACGGCGACCGGGCGGCAGTCCCGGATGGATCGGCGTAGCCGCCGGGTGAACTGCAACCGGTTGGGCAGCCCGGTGAGCTGGTCGACGTACGCGAGGCGGCGCAGCCGGCCGGCCAGATTGGTCGTCTCGTAAGCGGCGAGGCCCTGCCGGACCGCCAGCGCGGCGAGCAGGCCGATGCCGGACAGGAAGACCGGCGGCGGGAGCGGTTCTTCGGGGTGCCGGACCAGCACCATCGCGATCACGGCGCCACCGACCGGCAGGTACGGCAGGGCCACCCGCCACCACGGCACGATCGGTGGGTCGGCATCCGGGTCCGCCGCGGGAAGCTCAGGGCCGTGTGGTTCGGCGTACCAGGTGGCGACGGCGACCAGCAGGTAGGTCACCGGCCAGCAGACGTCGATGAGGTCGCCGGCCTCGTACACCCCCCGCACGGCCAGCGCGACGTAGACGGTGTCGGCCACCGATCGGACCAGCAGACCGACCCCGATGGTCGACAGCGGACACCAGATCGGCCGGAGCGGACCGGTGACCGCCACCAGGATGGTCAGCTGCATGATGTCGAGCATCGGGTAGAACAGGCCCAGGGTGCGCAGCGGATCGTCCAGCGGTGCCTGGACGACGTCGCGCAGCGCGATGACCCAGCCGACGGGCACCAGGGCGAGGCCGACGATGACGCCGTCCAGCAGGGTCCGCAGCCGCCCGGCGGTGGTGGCCGGTGCCGAGACGCAGCTGAGCAGCGCCGCCGTGCCGGCCAGGACGCCGGCGGCGAAGAGCAGCCCGATCACGGGATTGTTGGGCAGGCCGCCGGCGGCGGCCAGCCGGCCGATCGTCCAGACGATCCGACCGACGGCGGTCAGCGCCATGGTGAGTGCCATCAGCAGCCAGAACCGGCGTAGGTCCGCCGGGGCCCGGCCGGCCGCACCGAGGCAGCAGCCAGCCGCGAGACTCGCCGTCACGGTGGCGCCCGCGTCGCTGACGGCGGCGGTGCCCGGCAGGCCGAGCAGCAACCAGCCGGCCTCGGTGAGCAGCACGGCCGCGCCGGTGCCGAGGGCGAGTCGCAGCGCGGTCCGCCCGGTCCGTCCGGTCGGCACTGCCGGACGGGTGTCTACCAGCGTGGTCTTCGGCGCGGCTGCGATCAGCTGACCCTCCCTCGACGACCGCGTCGAGCGATCGACGGCGGTGTACGGCAGGGGAAGCTAGCACAGTGGACCGTCGGGTGGCTCCGGGCGCGCCGTCGGCCCGGCAGGTGACGGTTACCCGACCCGATTCGGGTCTCTGGCGAAGATGAAGGTGGCGATGTCGAGGGTGTCCGGGCGGCCGGCGGCGTCCCGTCGTACGGTCAGGTATTCACCGTCGTTCTGACCGGTGTGGCAGCGCCACCGGTCGACGCCGGCCCGGGTGAACCGCCACGCCGGGCGGCCCGGCGGGGCGAACGCCAGCTCGTCGGTCTCGGCGTCCCAGTTGGCCTCGTACTCCCGGCCCATCCACCACCACCGCCCGAGCAGTTCCGCGGCGTCCCCGGGCGCGCTGCCGACCGGTCGCCACGACCGGGCCGGCGCGGGCGGTTCGGCGTCCAGGACGGTGTCCAGCACCGTGATCCCCAGCTTGCCGAGGTGGCCCTCGCGCAGGCCGTAGCAGTTGGCGTAACCGACCACGCCGGTGCGGGACGGCCGGTGGACACTGATCGTGGCGACGTAACCCGGCATCGAGCCGCCGTGCCCGGCGTACACCCGGTCGCCGGACCGGGCCAGTTCGATGCCGAGACCGTGGCCGTGGGCCCAGGAGTCCGGTTCACTCATGATCATTGGCAGGCACATCTCGGCGAGGGTTTCCGGCCGCAGCACCGCCGGGTCCGGGTCGGCGAGGAACGCCGCCCACCGGGCCAGGTCCGTGGTGGTCGACCAGAGCTGCCCGGCCGGCGCCATCGCGCCGGTGTCGGTCCGCGGCTCCTCGCGCATCGTGCCGTTCCACGGGTGTACGACGTACCCGCGGGCGAACGGCTCGGTGGCCTGGTACGTGGTGCGGTCCATGCCCAGCGGCCCGAGGATCCGGTCCTGGACCAACTGCCACCAGGACTGCCCGGTGAGCCGTTCCAGTACGCCACCGAGCAACCCGTACGCCAGGTTCGAGTAGTGGTAGACCGTCTGCGGCGGGTGCGCCAGCTTCTCGGCGGTGAGCCCGGCCAGCAGGGCGGTGAGGTCGCCCCCCTCGGCGCGTTCCCACCACGGGCCGTCGGGTTCGCGTTGCAGTCCGGAGGCGTGTCCGAGCAGTTGCCGCAGGGTGACCGCGCCGACGGGGGTGCCGGGCAGGTGCTTGTCCAGCGGATCGTCCAGGACCAGCCGGCCGGCGTCGCGCAGGCCCAGCAGCAGGACGGCGGTCATCGTCTTGCTGATCGACCCGATCCGGTACTGGGTGTCCGGGTCGGCTTCGGGCAGTGTGCCGGCGGTGGCGACGTGGGCCAGCCGGCCGTCCCGGACCAGCCCGATGATCAGCGAGGGTGCCGCGCCGGCCGCCTGGGCGGTCGCGACGAGCGTGTCGATCCGGCGGGCGGTCTCCGGCAACAGGGTCATCGAGCCTCCTCCACGCGCAGACCCTACCCGGCTGGTGATCGCCTCAGGTCGCCGGACGTGCACCGACGTGCCACAGTTGAACCATGGAACCGCTGCTGTGGATAATCCTCGGCGCCGCGCTGGCGATCGCGGAGATCTTCACGGCGACACTCTTTCTGATCATGTTTTCAATCGGCGCCTTCGCCGCCGCCGGTGCCGCCGGACTCGGTGCCCCGGTCGGTGTTCAGGCGTTGGTCTTCGCGGTGGTGTCGGCGCTGACCGTACTGCTGGGAAGGCCGGCGGTCCGGCGGTGGTTGCCGACCGACCGGGGTGACGAGCGACGGTTCGGGAGCGCGGCCATCGAGGGCGAGCGGGCGTTGGTGTTGGAACGGGTCGACCTCGACGGCGGTCAGGTGAAGATCGACGGTGAGTTGTGGAGCGCCCGTTCGTTCGACGCGACCCAGGTGTTCCAGCCGGGGGAGCGGGTGCGTGTGATCGAGATCCGGGGCGTGACGGCCCTGGTCTGGCGGGATGATTTCTCCGCGTCCGATGAGCTACCCGAATCGTAGAGGTGGATGTGATGGGGACTGTGATCGCGGTGCTGCTCGGCGCCGTGGCCCTGATAGTGGTGATAACGCTGATCCGTTCCGTGCGGATCGTTCCGCAGCAGCGGATGGACGTGGTGGAGCGGCTCGGTAAGTACAAGCGGACCCTCAGCCCCGGCCTGAATCTGCTGGTGCCGTTCGTCGACGCGGTACGCACCAAGGTCGACATGCGGGAGCAGGTGGTCAGCTTCCCGCCGCAGCCGGTGATCACCTCCGACAACCTGGTGGTCTCCATTGACACCGTTCTCTATTTCAAGGTGGTCGACCCGGTGCGGGCCACCTACGAGATATCGAACTTCCTCCAGGCCATCGAGCAGTTGACCGTGACCACCCTGCGGAACGTGATCGGCTCGCTCGACCTGGAGCGGGCGCTGACCAGCCGTGAGGAGATCAACCGGCACCTGTCGGTGGTGCTGGACGAGACCACCGGCCGGTGGGGCGTCAAGGTCACCCGGGTGGAGATCAAGGCCATCGAGCCGCCAGCCAGCATCCGTGACTCGATGGAGAAGCAGATGCGTGCCGAGCGGGACCGCCGGGCGGCCATCCTGAACGCCGAGGGCGTCAAGCAGTCGCAGATCCTCACGGCCGAGGGTGACAAGCAGTCCGCGGTGCTGCGCGCCGACGGTGACCGGCAGGCCCGCATCCTCCAGGCCGAGGGCCAGGCCAAGGCGATCCGTACGGTGTTCGACGCCATCCACACCGCCAACCCGAGCCAGAAGGTGCTGGCGTACCAGTACCTCCAGGCGCTGCCGCAGATCGCGGCCGGGCAGTCGAACAAGATCTGGATCATTCCCGCGGAGCTGACCAAGGCCCTGGAAGGGCTCGGCGGTGCCCTCGGTGGGCTCGCCGGGACGGCCGGGGACGCCCCGTCGGCGGCCGTGGACGCGGGCGCGGTGGAGCGCGAGGCCCGGGAGGCGGCGGAGGCCGCCGCGGCCGCCGCGGCGGAGGTCAACCATGAGGTACGCGCCGCGGAGGCGCAGGTCAGTGCCAGTGGTGAGCAGACCCAGCAGTTGACCGCCGGCCAGCCTCTCCCGCCGTCGGACCTGATCGCCGAGCCGGACGAGGAACGCACCCAGCGGCTGTAGCAATTCGAGGATTTCTCCCGTTCGACGCCCCGGCGCCTGCCACGATCGCACCTGACGGTCCTGGTCAGGCGCCGGGGCGTCGCCGATTGACCCCGGCCTTCCGGTCGGGTTGGCCCCGGCCGTTCCGGTCGGTTTCGGCACTGCCGGCAGGTACCGGCGTTTGCTTGTCGGTTCCGGCCGGGCCGTCGCGGCCCTGGCGGCCGGCCGGCGGCGGTGAATGGGAGGTGGGCATGGTCGAGCAGCCGGAACGCGGGCAGGACCCGGAACCGGACCCGGAACTGGACCCTCGGGCGGTCCTGGCCGAACGGTTCGACCCGCCGCCGGGACTCTTTCCGCCGGCCCGCACCGGCCCCGACCCGGACGATCCGCGTCGGATGTCCCCGCTGGCGGCCTCGCTGATCCGACCCGTCCGGGTGGTCGGCCGGGCGGGCCTCAACCTGCTGCCGTTCTTCGACGAACCCGATCCGGTACGCCCGGCCAGCAACCCCGCCTGGGTCTGGTCGCTGCGTCGGTTCGCCCGGAGCGCGGTGTGGCTGCTGCCCGGCTACGCGGTGCTGCTCGGAATCGCCACGGCGGGTGCGGACGGGCTCCGCCGGTCGGCCACCTTCTCCGCCGGGTCCGGCCTGCGGGTCCTCGGCCTGGTGCTGGCCACCTGGGTCGGGCTGCTGGCGCTGACCGCCCTGACCTGCCTGCTGGCCACCGCCCGCAGCCGGGGTACGGCGGCCAGCGGACTGCTGCTGGCCATGCTCGGCGCGTTGCTGCTGCCGCTGGCGCAGGTCGGCGGCCCGGGATACGTCCGGGTACTGGCCCTGGTGGGCGGAACGGTGCTCACCCTGGGCTGGGCGGCGATGGGGCTCGCGGTGGTCCGCTCCGGGGTGTTCGGCGCGTTCGACGGGACACTGCTCATGATCGCCGCGCCGCTGATCGGGCTGGGCGGTCTGCTGCTCGCCATGTTGCAGACCATCGGCGCGTTCCTGGTGCTGGGTGCCGGCATCGGCATCGCCGCCAAGACCGGCCGGCTGCTGCCGAAACCAAATCCGGCGCTGGTCTCCGAGCCCACCGACGGCGTCCCCGCCTGACAGCGCGGGGAGGACGCCCGCTTCCATCTCGTGGTGGTGACCCAGCGGGCGCCGGGGGACCGCCCGATGGTGGCCGGTGACGTATTGTCGGGCGGTGCCCGATTCCATGACGAGCCGCGGCAGCACAGCCGCCGGTCCGCGCCGCCCGACCGCCGCCGGAGGGCCGCTCAAGACGAAGGCCGAGAAGCGGGCTGAGGCCAAGGCCGCCAAGGCACGCGCCCGAGCCAGGCAGAAGCGCCGGCAGGCGTTCGCCGTCGGTGGCGCCGCGGTGGCGGTGCTGGCTCTGGTCGTCGGACTGGTCGCGTGGATCGGCCACTCGTCGTCGCACCCGGTCACCACCGCGGATGCGTCCGCCAGCTCCGCCGCCAGTTCCGCCGCCAGCCCCGGCCCGGTCGCGTCGAGTGTCGCGTTCCCGCCGGTGCCCGCCGGCGCCGACCCGGCCCTGGGCAGGAAGCCGGCCGTGAGCGCGGGCACCGGCACCCTGACCAAACTCAAGGCGACGACCCTCATCCAGGGTTCGGGCGCGGCGGTCGAGTCGGGTCAGACGGTCAACGTGAACTACGTTGGCGTGACCTACGCCGACGGCAAGGAGTTCGACTCGTCCTGGAAGCGCTCGGAGGCGTACAGCTTCCCGTTCGGGGCCGGTCGCGTGATCAAGGGCTGGGACCAGGGGCTGGTCGGGGCCAAGGTGGGCAGCCGGGTCCAGCTCGACATTCCGGCCAAACTGGCGTACGGCGACCATCCCAGCGGCGGGCAGCCGGCCGGCGCGCTGCGCTTCGTCATCGACGTCCTGTCCGCGTCCTGACGGACAACCACCGACCGAACCCGACCCGTACCCGAAGACCGGAAACCCGTAGGCCCGCGGCCATCGTGTTTCGCCACGCGTGGTGGAGCCTTCGCCTATCCCAACCTCTCGCGCACGAACGCTGCCAGCGCCTCCCGGGACGGCTGTCCCCAGCCGATGCAGAACGGGTGGCCGGCTGGGTCGGCGTACACCTGATGCCCTTCGTCGCTTTCCAGCTCACCGGCTTGGAGCAGGCGGGCTCCGAGGCTCATCGCCTGTTCGTGCGCCTGCCTGGCGTCCGCAACGTGGAGGTCCAGGTGTACCTGCTGGGGCGTGCCGTCCGGCCAGTCGGGAGGAACGTGATCCGGCGCGAGCTGGACACCGATCCGCCACTCGCCGGCCGCGTCGATGACGCTGTGGAACCTCTCATCCGCAAAGACGTGTCCATCCAGCATTCCGGCCCAGAACGCACTCTCAGCGTGCAGGTCGGCGGCGTCGAGCACGACCACGGTCCGTACCGGTTCCATGAGAGCGGATCCTACGAACGCGGCGGACCGTCCGCCAGAGGGGCTCGGCAGGACCGGGCATGGTTGTAGCCTCTGCGCATGGCTGATGCCGACGACGTACGCCGGTTGGCGCTCGCGCTGCCCCAGGTCGTGGAAATCGACAGTGACGGCTTCGACTTCCGGGTGGAGAACAAGGGATTCGTCTGGTCTTATCCGGAGCGCCTGCCGGGGAAGCCGCGGGTGATCCGTACCGATGTCGCGGTTCTCTACGTCGGTGACGAGGGTGAGAAGCAGGCGTTGCTCCTGGGCGAGCCCGATCTGTTCTTCACGACACCCGGGTACGACGGTTTTCCCCTGGTGATGGTGCGCCTCGGTGAGGTGTCGGTCGAACGGCTGACCGAACTGATCACCGACGCGTGGCGGATGCGGGCGCCGGCGGAACTGCAGGAGAGCCTGCGGGACGGATGATCGCCGGGGTGGGGCGACGTGCCGGTCGACAGCCCGGTTCAGGCCATCCCGTTCGGGCCGCGAAGGCCGGACGACCTCTCGGGAGGCGGTCGGGGCTCACCTGGTGGGCGAGGGTTGCCAATCCCGCCTGAGCAGTCCGTAGACCCACGAGTCGGAGACCTCGCCGTCGACGACGCAGTCTTCCCGCAGCGTTCCCTCGCGCCGGAACCCGAGCTTCTCCAGCACGCGGGCGGATGCCGCGTTGCGGGTGTCGACCTCGGCCTGGACGCGATTGAGGTCGAGCGTGTCGAAGGCCCACCGCAGCACGGCGCGGGCGGTCTCCGTCGCGTAGCCGTGGCCCCATGCCGTTTCCTGGAAGCAGTAGCCCAGCGCGGCGCTGCGGTGGTCCGGATTCCACCGGCTCAGGCCGCACCAGCCGATGAACGCGTTGTCGGAGACCCGGTCCACCGCCAACCGTGCCCCGGTGCCTTCCTCCGCCATCTGCCGGCAGGCGGTGATGAACCGGTCGACGCGGGCCCGGTCGCGCCAGGGCGGCGCGTCCCAGTAACGCAACACGCGGGCGTTGCTGTGCAGTGCGAAGAGACCGTCCGCGTCCGTGTCGTCGAATGGACGCAGTCGAAGGCGAGGAGTACCCAGCATGGGGGTGGGCAGCGATCCGCGCGTCATGCTTCCTCCCGTCGCCGGCGGCCGATCAACCAGACATCTGATGCCGGCCACTCGCAACAGATTTTCCCGGCGGGCTTTCCCGGCGGGGGCAGAGCCCGGAACGCCACGCCGGGCTGACCGTCAGCCGGTGGTCCGGAGATGGGTTCGGAGCGCCGCGGCACCGGATTCGTTGAGCCAGTCGGTGAAGGTCCGCAGCCCGGGGTGGATTATCCGCAACGCCTCGATGTCGGCGTGCCAGCCATTGCCGGCCTGCCAGCGCTTCCTGGCCTGGGCGATGACTGGCCCGAGCGCCTCGGCTTCGTCGTCGGTGATCTGCTCGTAGCGGACCGGGATGCCGGTGGCTGCGCTGATCGCCGCCGCCGCCTCGACGGGAGTTGGCTGGTCGCCGGCCAGTTCCAGCGTGCGGCCGGCGAACCGCTCCGGCGCCGCGAGTGCCAGCGCCGTGAGGTCAGCGATGTCCTCCAGCGCCACGACCTGCATGGGTTCGTGTGGCGGGAAGAGGTGGCGGTGCACGCCGCCGGAGATGCCGTCGACACCCAGCACCCCGGGGTCGAGGTAGTTGGTCATGAACCGCACCGGGCGCAGAACCGTCGGTAGCGCGATCCTGTCGAGGAGGTGCCGTTCGATGCGTTCCTTCGCGGCCGATCCCGATGCGACGGTGCTGAACACGACCTGTTCGACTCCGGCTGCGGCGGCGGCGTCGATCAGCGCCCGCCCGCGCGCGACCTCAAGTTCGGTGTCGGGCCCGGACGGGCTGATGGCGGTCGGCGGCATGGCGAACACGGCTGCGACGCCCCTGAGGGCGGGCGGCAGGCTCGCCGGATCGTCGAAGTCGCCCAGCGCGAGCTCAGCGCCTGCCGCGGCCAGTGCCGCGGCGGATGCCGTCGCTGCCGTCCGTACGAACACCCGCACCGGCCGTCCGTCGGCGAGCAGCCGCCGGGCGACCGCACCGCCCTGCCTGCCAGTGGCACCGGTGACCAGGACTGTGGTGGATACTGTCATGATGCGGAATGCTCCACCCGGTTCCGAGTGGTCGGCAAGGGTTACGTGACATGACCGCCACGCGTGCCGACGCCCTCTGGAACCGCAAGCTCGTGCTGCGTGCCGCCGCCGAACTCTTCGCCGCCGAAGGACTCGAAGTCCCGCTCGGTCGGGTCGCCCAGCGCGCCGGTGTGGGCGCGGGCACTGTCTATCGGCACTTTCCGAGCAAGGCGGTCTTGGTCGAGGCGGTCTTCGCGCAGCACCTCGACGACCTGGTGTTGGCAGCCGACCGTTGGGCCGCCCGGTCCACGCCCGGCAGAGCGCTGTTTGGCTTTTTGTTCGAGGTGATCGAGAAATGCGCCCGGAGCAAGCACCTCTGCGACGCTCTGGTGGCCGACGGTGGCTGGCCGCACGCCACCTTCGCCGCAGCGGCACGGAGGTTCGGTGCGGCGCTGGATCGTCTGCTGCACAACGCGAAGCAGGCTGGCGCGGTCGATGTGAACCTGCGCGTCGACGACCTGAACGCGCTCATCGCCGGCGGCGCGACACTGCGTTCGGCCCACCCGAGCCCGGACCGCGGCAGGCGGCTTGTCTGGCAGCTGCTCGACAGCCTGCGGCAGCACGGCGTCACGAAAGAGGGATGGTTACGTGACGACGAGCGTCCCGAATCCTGCGCGGAGTGTGGCAGCCCACTGAAAGTCAAGAACACCGGACGGCCGGCCCGCTACTGCTCCCCGGCATGCCGCCAGCGCGCTCGACGCCGTCGGCTCGTGAGCTGACCCGGGGACACCTTCGGCTTCCGGGGCCAGGTACGTGGCAGATCCGGTAGACGACAGAGATCGAGAACAGTTCGGGAGGCGAACACGCTGTAGTCCGTCCGCGGGGCTCGTCCGCCGCGGTCCAGCAGGGTCTCGGGGGATCCTGGTCATCAGCAGGACGGGGAGTGGCAGATGTCCTTCACCCGTTGGGGTAGGTGACAACCGGCTCCGCTTCCGGATCGGAATACGCCCAATGGGCGCCCGGCTGAGTCCGCTGGGTGAGGACCGCAACTGACGGCTCCGACAGCGGCCGGTAGGGCAACTCAAGAAGCAGCCGGCTTGCTTCTTCGACGGGGAACCAGCGGGCCTCCTGAATCAGACCATCTGGGTCGCGGACGAGCAGGGTCGGATCCACCACGTCGACGGTGAAGTTCCACACCCGGCTGACGGTGACTGTTCCGGTCACCGCCGCCGTGCCATGAAGAACGAGGTCCGTGGTTGCGACGACCAGACCTGTCTCCTCGGCCAACTCTCGGCAGGCGCCCTCAAACGGCGTCTCGTGGTCCTCGATCCGCCCGCTTGGGATGTTCCAGTAGGGGCCGCCCCACCGCGGGTACTCCTCGTACACGAGAACGACTTTGTCGTCGTGATGTGCGAGAACGCCGGCGTACCGGGACCGACTCATGCTTGGCACGGGGCCATTCAACCTCACCTCAGCACCGCGCACGGGCACGGCTTTCACTATCTGCGGCAAACGAGGGCGCTTCCCAGGAGATTCGTTGGCAGCGTTGCCGGGTGCGTGGTCTACCGAGAGAGAATTGCCCTGTGAGGCTGGCTTGGCCTCGAGCGACACGGGGGATCTATGACGGTTTTCGGCTGCCGGAGTTGCGGTTCCCCTCTGACGGTTGCGGTGTCGCGGGTGGTGCTGCCCACCCATGCGAACCAGAAGTACGGGAACGGGCCGGGGTCGCTCGCCCCAGCGCTAGAGCCCGGAACGTTCGCGGTGAATCCGCTGCCCTCCGGTCCGCCATGGCGCCGGTGGGCCGAGTTGGGAGCTGACGAGGCTGAGGCGCTCGGCTGGTACGCGCCACGGTACAGCGTCTCCGGCGGGCCGGTCGGCCGGGTCTTATTCGCCCCCGGGGATGTCTGCGGCGCCGTGATCGACCCGGCGCTGGTCGGCGACGCCGCGTGTTGTGGCCTCGACGGTGGTGAGCCCAACATGGTCTGCGTCGCCTGCGGTACGCCGGTGGCTATCCGGATCGACGACTGTGGCCTGCGGCAGGCGATCTGGTTGGAACCGCTGTCCATCCGAGTGATCGAGGATGGTCCCGGCCCGCACCCGGTGCTCGATTGGGCGGACCTGATCGACCAGCGGCCCGGTATCCCGCCGTGTGAACCAGGTGGCGGCTGGAACCCGATGTGGGTGGCCGTCATCGCCTCGGCGCTGGCCCATCTGCTGGCCGCCACCGGCGGCGACCCGATCGTGATCCCAGAACAGCACGTTGCCGAGTTCTTCCGGCCCACGCTGGACCGTCTCGTCGGCCCGGCCGGTCCGGAGTCGCAGCGCACGCTGTTCCTCGCCGGGCCCGGTCTTGCGCGCGCTGACGGCGACTTCGTTCTGATACCGCAACATCCGCAGACTGGCCAACACTGGCCCGTGGCCCCGCCGGTGAAGCCGGTGCCGCTGGCCTGGGACGTCTGGCGGCACCTCGCGTTCCACCGAACCCGACAGCCGGTCGGACGATCGGTCCCGATTCCGCCGGAGGCCCCGCCGGCGCTGCTTCCGGGTTCCCGGTTCGAGCCGGATGGCCAGATCTTCCTCAGCGTGCTGGCCCGACTGCCCGAGGTCAGGCAGCCACGACTGCGCGCCATCTACGAGCGAGGCCGTCCCTACAGCTACAACTTCCACCTCTTCTGACCGCTGCGCTCGCCGTGACGGTGTCCTTCCTTCGGCCGGTTGATTCTCCTCGGCCAACGAGAGAACCGATCACGAACTTCGGCGCCCACGGCACCACGGGCGAAGTTGCCTCGCTTCGGCATGCGAGAACGACATGACAGCAGGTGGCGAACGGTTCGCGGCAGTTCCGTGCGTGTGGTCACCTGCCGGCATACCCGTGTTGGTCAGGTGGACGGAGTCAGAGTGAACCGAGGAAGTCGAGGCTTCGTTGCCAGGCCAGGTCGGCTGCGTGGTGATCGTGGTCCGGGATGTCCGGGTCGGTGAACAGGTGTCCGACGCCCGGATAGGTGTGCACCTCTACGGTGGCACCAGCGCGGACCATGGCCGTACGCCATGCGGTCACCTCGACTGGTGGGAACAGTTCGTCGGGGTCGGCCATGTGCAGCTGCACCGGCAGGCCGGCACGGACCACCGCAGCTTGGCCGCCGATGCCGTGTAGCAGCAGGATTCCAGCGGCGTCGCCGCGTTCGGCCAGCAGGGCGTACACCACGCCGACCCCCATCGACAAACCGGCCAGAACGGTGTCGGCGGGCAGATCCCGCACGGCTTTTCGGGCCCGCCGCACGATGGTTTCCCAGCCGATCCGTTTGCTCAGTGCGAACCCGTCGTCGACGGAGGCCGCCACTTGTCCGGCGTACAGGTCCGGGGTGACGACAACGTGGCCGGCGGAGCGTAGCCGTTCGGCTGTCGCGTGTACGGCCGGGCGTAGGCCGTACACGGAGTGGAACAGGACGATCGTGGCCATTGTGCGATTCTGCCAGGCCGTCGCCACGTCACAGTGCCGCAGTCTCAACCGGCGTAGCCGACCGAAATGGAGGACGCACTCGACCTGCGGTGGAAGAGGATGTCCGTGACCATCGGCAATCGGCAACTGTTCGGATTGCGGCTACCTGCTCCGCATGTTCACGGCTATAGCATCGAGTAGGCCAGCATGCCGATCATTCCGCCGACACAGCACAGCAAGCCGAGCAAGGCCGGGCCCAGTCCCGCCCCGTCCGCAGCCTGGTCCCACGGCGCCTGCCTGGTCTGGCCCAGGCTGGCACGAGCCGTACCTTCGTCGATTGATCGTTTTGATGCGGTTACTTCTCCTCCGACCGGGCCGGCACTCGGCTCGCGGCAGTTGGGTGTGCCGGGACGGCCATACCAACGGAAACCCGATGTGCGGTGGATCGAGACTTGGCACACTCCGTCGATGGCCTCAACCGTCCGCGCCGACACGCCAAGGCAGCTACCCGCCGCACGCACACCGTCCCGCGGGAAGGCTCAGCCCCAGCCGGCGGGATGCGGCGGGTCCAGTTGCACGCTCGTCCTGACAACGTCGCTTCCGTGCGGGCCGCCGAAAAGGCCGGATACCGGCGGGAGGGCGCGCTGCGGATGGCCGAGTGGGACGGCGAAGAGGCGCATGACCTGGCCGTCTTCTCGATGATCGCGACAGATCTTGAGGCGACCGAAGTCGCTCGCTGACCCCGGTCGTGCCCTCGGTCGAACAACGCCCTATCGGCCAAGACCGCCGCGCCGGGCCGTGCCCCAGCGACATGTGGCGACGGCGGCAAGCGAGCGGCACACCCCACCAACTACGACACCGACCTTGATCGCTTTCCGACCAACCAGGCTGCGACGAGGTCGTACTCGGTTGTCGGTGACGTTCACGCGCAGGTGGCGCAGCGGCTGGCCAGTGATCACTTGACCGGTCCAGTACTTGATCTGGGCGGCGGCAACGGACTGCTGGCACGGCTACTACACCAGCTGAACGTGCCGACTGTCGCACTCGATCAAGCCGAGTACGTTCGATCGGCTCCACGCCCGGTCGTGCAGGCCGATGCCATGCATCTGCCACTGCGGGTCGAGACGTTCGGTGCCGTTGCCGCCCTCTGGATGCTGTATCACCTCGTGGATCCCGGTGCCTGCCTGCGAGCTGTCGAGACGGTTCTACGGCCGAGGGGAATTTTCGTAGCTTGCGCGCCCAGCCGCCACAACGATCCCGAATTCAAGACGGTGCTTCCCCGTTGGGGAGAGCCATCGACTTTCGATGCCGAGGAGGCTGTCGCCGTTACCGAGCAAGTATTCGATATTGTGAGCGTCGAGCGCTGGGACTCTCCGTTGGTGGCTCTGCCTGATTCGGCGGCGGTGGTCGCCTTCCTGCGGGGTCGGGGACTCGACGGGCAGTCCGCAAAGGACGGGGCACGGCAGTTCACTACGCCTATGACGGTGACAAAACGAGGAGTGCTGCTCTGGGCAAGACGGCGATGATTCCTACAGCGCGACGCACTGTCATCGGCAAAGCCGCGAGCGCCGGCTATGTTCCGGAGGCCATGTAGGCGGCCAGGATGTAGTTGGGGTGCCGGTCGAGGTTCTTGCGGGCCCGGTCGTAGCGCATGGTGGTTCGCGGGCGGTGGCGATCAGGGCTTCGAACTTCAGGTGGCGCAGTCGAGGGCCGGTGACTCGGCCGGCGCCGTGGGCCGCCGGACGTAGTCGGCCGGCGAGTGCTCCAGAATGGCGTCGATGACGCAGACCCGATAGAAGCCCACTACGACGGACAGCCGACGCATGTTCACGGCTATGGCACCGAGTAGGTTGAGCATGCCGATCATTCCGCCGAAACAGCACAGCAGGCTGAACAAGGTCGCGCCCAGTCCCTCCACGTCCACAGCGTAGGTCAGCGGCGCCTGGCTGCATGACCCGAGGCGTCTCCGCAAGAAAGGTACGTGGCGGTGCAGTCATGAGAACACGGCGCGCCGCGCCCACACCGGCAGTTCCGAATGGCGCCGCGTTATCCGTGGGGTAGCTGGACGGTGGCTGGGGCGATGGTTCTGGTGCCGGTGGCGGTGTGTATTTCGAGGGTGCTGTTGCCGGGTTCGCCTTGGGCTGCGGGCCACCAGGCTCCCCAGATGCCGCCGCGTACCGTCGCGGTCACGCGAAGGCCGTTGGTCAGGACGATGTCGACTCCTGTTACGTCGGTCCCGGCGAGGCCGTAGAGCTGGTAGGCGCTGAGCGGATCGGGGGCTGTGTTGGGCTCGACTGGTGGAGTCTCCAGGTTCCCGCCGAGGACCAGAACTCCACCGCGGGTGGGCTGCTGGAACGGTTTGTCGAAGACGGTGGTCCACATGGTGGCCATGCGGTCGGTCATGTCGACTTTGATGCCGGACAGGGCGACGAGGGGATCAGCCACCGTGCCGTTTCCCACCGATACGGCGACGCAGTAGATGAAATCGCCGCGGCGGTCCACCAGGACATCACGGTGTGCCGGAAGCACGTGTGTGCCGGCGCCGCCGGCGTGCAGGTCGCTGCACTTCGACGCCCACGTCTCGACATCCTCGCGCGAGGCGAAAGCGTCGGGGGCAGCCTGCGGGACGGCGCTCCAGCTGGCGTAACTCGGCCGGGTTGTCGGATCAGCGGTGAGCACGACGGAAACGCTGACCGCCACCAGTGCAGCCGACACCACACCCAGCGCAGCGCGGCGTACCCTCGGTCGCCGCCATGCCGCAACAGTGGAAGAGTTGTCCAGCGGATGCATCTGGGTGGATGCCTGATCGTTGTGGGTGGCAGCGTGAGCGACCAGCATCGCGCGCAGCGCAGCCTGACGCTGGGTGTTCATCGGGGACGACAGTGGAATCATGACGGCTCCCGTTGCGGTGAGGCGTTGACCGAAGAATTTGCCGTACTCGGTGAGGTCGGCGTTTTGGTGGCAGCGTCGAGTCGGGCTCGCGCTCGATTCAACCGTGAGCGGACGGTGCCAACTGGAATGCCGAGTGCTACTGCGGCCGAGGCGTAGTCCAGGCCCTGCCAGACGCACAAGGTGAGGATGTCCTGGTCTGCGGGTCGCAGACGACCCAGAGCCCGTCGTAGCTGCGCCAGGTGACGTTCGTCGTCGATACGGTTGGCGACCTCGTCTGCGTGATCGGGAGCCGTAACCGGCGGCGGAAGGCGGGCCAGAGCCCTGCGGTGCCGCAGGCTGCTGCGCCAGCGCTGTTGGATGGTGCGGCGGGCGATGCCGTACAGCCACGGGAGAGCTGCACCGTTGACGAGTTCTACCTCCCGGCGCCGCCGCCATGCTTCCAGGAAGACCATTGAGACCAGATCGTCAGCCGCGTCGAGGGAACCGGTGCGGCGGGCACAGTAGCTACGTACTGCTTCACCGCGGCGGTCGAAGAGGACTCCGAAGCATTCCGCCTCTCCCTGACCGGCACGTCGCCACAACTCGCCGTCACTGGCCTCGACCAGATTCTCCGTGTTGCTCACACCCTCTTATGGCCGCGACATCCGAAGAGTTCCCACTCTCAGCGAACCAATCCAGGAAGATGGAACATCCGCTCATCGGTACGAGCGTGCGTCGGGCCGGCCCTGACGCGCGTCACGCCGCGTGACGGCTCACCGCCCACCGACGCCGGGTCGGCGGCATGAGCGGGATGTTGCGAGTCTCGTACCACGGTCGCTTGTGGCAAGCTTGTCGGTCGAGATGAGCATTGCCGGAGTGTTGCGGGGGGTCGAGCACGCCCGTGACCGTGGCTTGACGATCGTCGGCGCGTGGCTCGCCCGTGATGTCGACACGGCGCCGCTCGCGGCAGCGGGCTTCACCCCGGGCTGGTCGGTCAACTGCTCGACGCGCTTAGCCTGACTGCTCATCTGCACGATCGCACCCGGACGACGCCACCGCAGGTGGGGGCAGTACGGCACGGTCGAAGGCGGCCGGGCCGAACAGGTGCTGCTCGATCATGGCCCGCAGTGCGACATCGGTGACCTCTTCGGCGGTGCCGACCTGTCCGGCACCGGCATTGTTGACGAGCACGTCGACGCGCCCGAACTCCTCCAGTGCCCGCCGCACCACCGAGGCCGCTCCCGCCGTGTCGCACGCATCGTGCTCGATGACGAGGAGCCGTTCCCCGTACCGCGACTTGAGCCCGGCGAACCGGTCGATCCGACGCGCGGTCCCGATCACCTGCTCACCGGTCGCGAGTGCCGCCTCGGCGAGCGCCAGGCCGAGGCCCGAACCCGCGCCTGTGATGATCCAGTTTTTCGTCTCGTCCGTCGTGGTCATGGCCCCGACGCTAAAGCTTCGAGCGCGCTTGAAGGCAAGCCACGCTCGGACCGGATCGAGTGGTATCGCATCGCCCCGGTTATCGACCTCCACCAGCACCTGCACCGCGCTCGCGCGGCGCGGTCGTTGCTGGCTCGCATTGGCCGGACCGCGTCGACCATTGGCCTCCTGGCGACTGAAGGTTAGTCTGATATAGCAACGCCCATCAATATATGGAGGGCACATGAATCGTTTCGTCACGGCGGCGCTCGCGGTGGTTGGGGCAGTAGCCATCACGATCCTTCCCGCGGGGCCGGCCGGCGCCGCCGAGCCGACGCTGAACGTCGACCAGGCCAGGGTCGATGAACTCGTTTCGCTCAGCGCCGCCAATTCGACCGCCTTTGCCGGCATCAGCCTCGACGAAGCACGCGGAACCGTCACGGTCCGGTACACGAACGAGACGGCGGCCCGCTCCCGGCTTCGCGGGGTCGCGTCGTCCGGCCCGGCGCGCGGCGCCGGGCGGTTGCGGGTCGAGATGATGCCGGTGACCCACAGCCTCGCGGAGTTGGAAGCGGTCCGCGGGAAGGTGATGGCCGACACCGGCTGGCAGCGGATCGCCGGTGATGTGCTGTCGGAGTGGTACGTCGACGTCACCCACAACGTCGTCGCGGTCGGCGTGACGAAGCTTTCCCCACAGTTGACGGCCGCCGCCCGGGAACGGTTCGGCGACCTGGTCCAGTTGCACGTGGCCCCGCGTCCGCACCCGATGAGCCGGAGCGCCGACTGGAGCCCCTGGGCCGGCGGCATCCGGATCAGCTCCGGCGGTTTCAACTGCACCAGCGGGTTCGCCATCGAGGTGCCCGGCACGCCCGCCAGCCGCCAGATGATCACCGCCGGCCACTGCTTCCCCCTCGGGGCATTCGTCTACAACAACGGCACCTACGTCGCAACCGTCTCGTCCCGGACCCTCACCAACAACGGCAAGGATGTCGAGTATCTCGGCGGCACCTTCACGCCGTGGACCTACACGGGCCCCACGACCGTATTCGCCGGTGAGGCCATCCGCGGAACGAAGGGGTCCGTCGTCGGCCAGACGTTCTGCACCAACGGGGCCACCTCCGGCGAGGTGTGCTCGGGGACCGTCACCGCCACCAACATCTGTTCCCCGTTCACGGACGGCATCACCAGGTGCTACCTCGACCAGATGGAGGGCAGCGTCGTCCTCTCACAGGGGGGCGACAGCGGCGGCAACGTCTTCACCCGTGACCCGGACGGCCTGAAGGTCGGTGGAATCATCATCGGCGGCAACGGCACCAACACCGTCTTCCATCCGGTCTCCGCCGTGCTTCCCATGGGTTGGCGGGTCTCCGTCCAGTAGCGTGCCGGAACTTCTCCGACGGTAGGCACAGGAGGACCGAGCCAGGCGGTTGAGTAGCTGTCCCCGCCATCGCCGCCGCCGCCTAAGTCGCCGTGGTGGAGATCGAGCTGGTGACGCTGATCGTTGAGGAGTACGACCCGGCCATCGCGTTGCCAGGGTCTGTCAAACGTTCGTTTACAGTCCCCCCATCGGCAGTTCAGGACGGCGGGCCGCTGGCGACGCCGACCAGGAGTGTGACGGCGCGGGCCGACCGCGCGTTGCTGGGGCATGACGGGGCAATGGATCCTGAGACATCAGGGAAGCTCGGACCGATCCCGCCGCACGCGTCTCGATCGGTTGAGGAGTTCGTGCAGCACGACGAGCGGAATGATGCCCGGCAGGTACCAGATGAGGTCGACGAAGTCGAACTGCACGCCGAGCACCAGCCGAGCCACCAGGCTCCGGGTGGACAGGTCGGCGGGAATTCCGGTCAGTTGGAAACACTCCATCGCCCAGCACCAGGCCCAGGTGATCGCACCAGCGGCCAGCGCCGACCGGCGTGGCCAGAGAAAGAGCACCCCGACGTACGCCATCGAGGCGTAGAGCGCTGTACCGGAGTACTGCGCCAACCGGTCGGTGCTGTTCAGGGTGCCGGCGGTGATGGCGCGAATGGTGAGCGCCAGGGCCAGAAATCCGGCTGCGGCGGCGAGCATCAGTAGTCGAAACCGCACCCGTTGACCGACACCCGGGAATCGTAGGGTCTTGACCGGTGAGGGCGGGCCGTCGTGCCTGTCTCGGCAGCGCGGCTCGGTCATCGGGGCTTCCCCTGGCCACGGGTGGGGGCGGCGGTTCCGGGTTGTGGTCCGGCGAGGACGGTCACCAACTCGTCGGCCAGCCGATCGTCGGGCGGCTGTTGGGTGGCGAGGACCCGGTACCACAGGGTGCCGAAGAGGATGTCGGCGATGACTCCGGGGGTCGGCACGGCGGGGAGGTCGCCGCGTTCCTGCGCGCGATCGACGATGACCGCGAGTGCGTCCCGCCGGCGTTGCAGGAAAGAGTCGCGGAACCGCGCACCGAACTCCGCGTCGATCTGCGCCTGAGCCATCAGGGCGCGCAGCACGCCCGTGACGCGCCGGTCGCGCCCCAGTTTGAAGCTGGCCGTGATGAACGCCCGCAGGTCGCCCGCGTAGTCCCCCACGTCCGGGATGCAGATGTGCAGTTCGGCCTTGGCGGCCAGGGCGTCGAGCAGTACGTCCGCCTTCGACGGCCACCACCGGTAGATCGTCTGCTTACCCGCGCCGGAGCGGTCGGCGATCCCCTCGATCGTCAGCCCGGCGTAGCCCACCTCGCCGATGATCTGGAACGCCGCGGTGAGGATCGCGAGCCTGCTGTCCTCGCTGCGCTTGCGACCGGCGCGGGCCGGGGCCGGTTGGTCCTTCACGAACCCATGCTAGCGTAAAACGAGACGAGACGTCACGGTTCGAAATAGGAGATGAAGATGAGCAGGACTGCGCTTGTCGTCGGCGGCACGTCGGGCATCGGCCTGGCCACCGCCCGCCGGCTGCTCGCCCTCGGCGCAACAGTGCACATCGTCGGACGCGGCAAGGAACGCCTCGACGAACTCGCGGCGACGGACCCGGAACTCATCGGCCACCAGGCCGATGGCGGCGACCGCGCCGGAATCAGGGCGGTGGTCGAGGGGATCGGCAACCTCGACTGGCTGGTCATCACCCTCAGCGGCGGCGAAGGCGGCGGACAGTTCGCCGACCTCGACCAGGACACCCTGCGACGCGCGTTCGACGCCAAGTTCTGGGGCCACGTCACCACCATCCAGGCGGCGCTGCCGCAACTGGCGCCCACCGGCTCGATCACGCTGGTCAGCGCGATCAGCGCCCGGGCCGGCATCCCCGGCACCGCCGGTCTCGCGGCCGTCAACGCAGCGGTGGAAGGGCTGGTGAAGCCGCTCGCCGTCGAACTCGCGCCGATCCGGGTCAACGGCGTCTCCCCGGGTCTGGTCGACACGCCCTGGTGGAGCGGCCTGCCCGACGACGCCCGGCAGGCGTATTTCACCCAGGTCGCCCAGGTGCTACCGGCCCGGCACGTGGCCACCGCCGAGGACATCGCCGAGGTCGTCGTGCTGGCCGCGAGCAACGCCAATCTCACCGGCACCATCATCGAGGCGGACGGCGGCGCCCGCCTGGTTTCCCTGAGCTGACCGGCGCCGGGAAGCCCACGGTTCAGTCGTACGGGGTGCGGGGCGAGGGTTTGTGGGGGGTGGGGGGAGAAAACAAGGAGCGGCTGGTGTCCAGTCCGACCAAGCCGAATCCGTCTGTGCGTT
>NZ_JBTIXF010000029.1:0-79967 GCF_055793945.1 Plantactinospora sp. A48
CTCCCCCAAAGGACCCAGGAGAAGGCACCCCTCCCTCCCCACGGTGTCCTCGGAGGCGGGCGTGGTCCTCCACGTTGGTTCCGCGCCGACCCGGGTCGATGGTCACGTCAGCTCATCCCGGAAGCCCTGCCGCCAGGAGGGATGCCGGGGCTGCCAACCGAGCTCCCGCTTGGCCTTGGCGTTGGACGATCCCCGTCCCTCGGTCATCATCCGTACCGGCACCTCCCCGGTCAGCAGCCGGGCCAGCCACCCGGGCACCCGGATCGGCGGCTTCGCGCCCGCGCACCGGGCCAGGTGCGGCAACCACTCGCTGACCGGAGCCGGTTCGTCGTCGACGACGTTGAACACGCCCCGCGCCTTCTGCTCGACCGCCAGGACGGTGGCGCTCGCCGCGTCGTCCACGTGGATCCACGACCAGTAACCAGCACCGCCCCCGACCAGCGGGAACTGCCGCTTACGGACAAGCTCGACCTGGCCGTCGCTGGCGCCCGGCCCGTAGAACCAGCCGTACCGCAGGACCGCGCCACCGGCGCGCAGGACCGCCTCCTCGACGTGCCGGATCGGCTCGGTCACCACCCGCTCCGCCCCTCCGGCGCGTAGCTCCAGCGGATGCTCCTCCGGCCCGGTCCAGCCTCCGTCGCGGGGGCCGTTCCAGCTGGCGATGCTCTGCGCGACCACGTGGGATACCCCCGCTGCCCCGGCCGCGGCCAGCAGGTGGTCCGTGCCGGCGGTTCGTAACCGGTTCGTCTGCGCCAGATAACGCTCGAAGTGCCTCATGTCGGGTTTGCCGGCCAGTGCGGTCATCTGGTGAACGACAACGTCCGGCCGCGCGGCGGCCACCGCCGCGCTGACCGAGGCCGCGTCCAACCCGTCCATCACGACGCCCTCCGCGCCCAGCCGCTCCAGCAGGCCCAGTCGGGCCGCGCTCGTCGTCGTACCCGTCACCTGGTGGCCCCGGGCGACGAGTCGCGGCAGCAGCCGCTGTCCCACGACCCCGGTGCCGCCCGCCACGAAAACCCGCATGATCATCGTCTCCCTGCGCTCTGGAACATCCTTCCGGGTGCAGGACGAGACGCCCCGGCAGTCGGTGACATTCGCCCGGCCGTGCCCCGCCCGGCCGTGCTCGGTCCGGCGTTGTGGCCCGTCCGGCGGCGCTCCGTCCGGCTTGTGGTCCGTCCGGGCTTGTGGTCCGTCCGGGGTTGTGGTCCGTCCGGCGGGTGCTTCCTCCGGCGGGGCGGGGCACAGCGGTGTCCGAGCCCGGTCATTCCCTCCGGATGGAGTCGGCGAGGTGCCGCAGCCCGGTGACGACGCAGTCGAGGCCGAAATCGAAGTCCGCCTGCCCGGTGGCGCCCGGGGTGGGGACGTACGCGCCGCTGCTGAGCAGGCCGGCCACGGCGGACAGGCCGCGCGCCGCGAGCAGGGCGGTGAGGTTCCTGGGCGGCTCGATCGGTTGGGTGGCCCGCAGATCGGCGGTGGTGGCGGCGCTGCTTCGCACGTAGGTGTCCAGCAGTGCCGCGGCGCGCAGTCGGCGGGAGTCGTCGAGACCGCTGGGTTCGAGGGCGCGCAGCAGGACATCGAGCCAGGACAGCGCGTTTGGCGTGAACGGCACCCGGACCGGCACGTCAGCCAACCAGGGGTGCCGGTCGTAGCGGGCGCGTAACGCGACCGCCCAGGCGCGCACGGCCGTGGGCCAGTCCTCGGGCAGTCGCACCGTGGGCCCGCCGAGCGCCCGATCGTGCAGCAGCACCAGCAGCTCGTCGCGCGAGTCCAGGTACCGGTAGAGGGCGTTGGTGGTGACGCCGAGGGTCGCCGCTGTGCGACCGAGGGAGATGGCCGCGACGCCTTCCGCGTCACCCAGGGCGATACCGGTGTCGAGGATGTCGCCCAGGGACAGCGAGGCCTTGGGTCCCGGTCTGCGCCGGGGTGGCGTCGGGTTCCAGGCGCGGGCGGTCACGCCGTCGGCGTCCGCGGCGATGTCTGCCGGATCACTCACCCACCTACTGTATAGGGCTTGAACTGTTCATAGTCTGCACAATATTGTGCATGGCATGAACAGATACCGCTCCGAACCAACGGCGCCGGACCGCAGGAGAAGCGTGCTGCGCTCCGGCACCGTCCTCTTCGTGCTCGCCTACCTCGCCACGAACGTCGCCAACTCGGCACTGACCCTGATCATCGGATCGGTCGGCGGCATGCAGACCGCGGCCGAGCTGGGCGTCAGCTGGCTGTACGACCCGGCGTACCAGGCCACCGTCCCGTGGCATCCGCTGGTCGCCCTCCTGATCTTCGTCGGCGCCGCCGCGCTGCTACGGCCAGCGGCCGGTGAGCGGTCCGGTTGGGGACCCGCGCTGGTCGTCGGCCTGGCCTGGATGATCGCCGCGGTGGTGATCGACGCCGTCGTGTACGTGTGGCTGCTCGGCGACACCCGGTGGGGCCTGCCGCCCCACGCGTACTACGTCGAGAACCAGCCCTGGATCACCCTGACCTACCTCGCCCTGCTGGTGGGACCGCCCGTCGCGACGGCGGCCCGGCGTGCGAGGACGGGCGGTGCCGGATCCTCCCCGGTGGCCCGCTCGGGCCCGGCGGCGCTGGGCGGGCGCCACGGCTGACTTCCGGTGGAGCCGGCGAACCCCGCCGGCTCCACCGGGTCGTTCCCGGATCGATCGTCGCGGTGCGGCAGTATCGGGCCATGCGATCGCTCAGGCTGGTGCTCGAACGCGGCGATCACGGCCTCCAGGTCACGTACTGGCTCGACGGTGTCGATTTTCCGGCCGGGTCGACGGTGGCCCAGCTTCCGGCGCGGATCGCCGGGGCCCCACCATCCAGCTCGGTCCTCGGGACCTTGAACTGGAGGATCGCGACGGGCGGGTTCCGTCGCGCATCCAGCAGGGTCCCTCGGACGAGTCCGGTCAGGTGACCCGGTGGTGTGTCGCTCGTGCGACGCGCGGTCGGGTCCGGGTCGCCTATCCGGCCAGGGCGCGGGTCGTGGACGCCACGACTTCCGACGGTCACCCGCCGGTCGACCTGCGGTTCGAGGCGGGGGGCGTGACGGGTCAGGGGAAGGCGTTCCTGGCTCTGCCACCCGGCGAGGACCCGTGGAACGTCAGCCTGGTGTGGGTCGTCCCCGGTCTGGACGAGCAGATCGGAGTCTGTTCCCACGGTGTTGGCGATCTCGACCTCGGCAGGGTGCCACTGGACGCCCTGCGCCACTCCCATTTCATGGCCGGGCCGGTGACGACCGTACGGCACGCGCGTTCGCCGCTCACTGTGCACTATCTGACCCGTCCCCACTTCGACGGCGAGGCTTTCGCCGACCACGCCGCGCGGGTACACCAGGCGCTGGCCGGCACCTTCGGAGAGGATCCCGCACCATTCCGGATCTTCCTGCGGCGCAACCCGTTCCGGGGGATGAGCGGGTCGGCGTTGACGCACTCCTTCGTGACGGGATGGCACGAAGACACGGTCGACTCGGTGGACCGTCTGGAGTCCTTCATCGACCACGAGCTGGTGCATGAGTGGGTCCACCTCGACGGGCCGTACGACGAGACGGTCTGGCACAACGAGGGACTCGCCGACTACTACGGCGTTGTCCTGCCGTTCCGGGCTGGCCTGATCGCCAGGGAGTCCTTCCTGAACCGGGTGAACCTGCAGGCCCGACTGGCCTACGCGAGCCCCTATCGCAGTTGGCCGCTGGCCGACCTGGCACCGGCGTACTGGAACGACTTCCGTGCCCAGCAGGAGCCCTACTACCGGGGGTTCTTCTATTTCGCCGCCCTCGACCAGCTGCTTCGGAGCCGCGCCGGACGCGGCCTCGACGACCTCGTGCGACACCTACGGCTCCGGCGCGGGTCCGGAGAGCCGACCGGGGTCTCGCAGTGGCGGGCGATGGTCGAGGCCGAGGTGGGGGGCGAGGCCGACCGGCTGCTCGACGGCGTGTTGCGCGGCTCGATGGACCACCCGGTCGGACCGATCTGGGGCGAGGACGTCGAGGGTCGCCTCGTCGAGGCGCCGGTGGTCGAGCCGGGTTTCCACCCGGCCACCTTCGTCACCCGCGTCGTGACCGGTCTGCGGCCCGGTGGGCCCGCGGCCCGAGCGGGACTACGCGAGGGTGACGTCCTCGGCGCTATGCCCACCTACAACAGCGTGGTGCTCCAGGACCCCGGGCAGCCGCTACGGGTCAGCGTTCGTCGATCCGGCCGAGACGTTCCGCTCGACCTGCGGTCCGGAGTCGAAACCGCGCTGGTGCCCGCCTGGCGGGCGGCCGAGGGCGGGCCCGCCGGGAACGCCGCCCGGGCAGCCCGGGCCGGCTGATCGCCGCCCGCTCCGGCGATACCGGTACGCCGGACACCGGACCAGCCGGTCGGGGCGGTGCCGGTGTCGACCGGAAACGACCCTCAGTCGAGGCAGAACTCGTTGCCCTCCGGGTCGGCCAGCACGATGTGGCCGGCCCCGAGCGGTGGAGCGGGCTCGTACCGTCCGAGCCGGGTGGCGCCCCGGCCGACGAGCCGCGCGGCCTCCGCCTCCAGGGCCGCCATCCGCGCCTCACCCAGCAGCCCGGGTGCGGCCCGAACATCCAGGTGTACGCGGTTCTTGGCCCGCTTGTGCTCCGGTACCCGCTGGAAGAACAGCCGTGGACCGTCGCCGTCCGGATCGATCAGCGCCGAGGCCTTGTTGTGGTCCTCGGGGGGTACGCCCAGCGCCGTCAGCGCCTGCTCCCACGACTCGAAGCCGGTCGGCGGGTCGGCCAGCCGGTAGCCGAGCGTCTCGGCCCAGAACGCGGCCAGCCCGGCCGGGTCGGCGCAGTCGAAGGTGATCTGGATGTCGCGGGCCAGTCCGGCTCGGCTCCGCTCGGGTCCACTGGTGGGTGTCTGGTTGGTGGTCTGCTCGGTCATGGGCGCAGCGTGCCGGATATCGCGGACAGGATCGGTCCGTGATCTGTGCGAGGATGGGCGGGTGACCGTGGCGGCGACGACCGAGCGGGTTCTGCGGTTGCTCACCCTGCTCCAGCGGCGGCCGTCCTGGACCGCCGCCGAACTCGCCGGCGCGCTGGGGGTCACCGACCGCTGCGTACGCCGCGACGTGGAGCGGTTGCGGACGCTCGGTTATCCCGTCCGCGCGACGTCCGGGGTCGGCGGTGGGTACCGGCTCGGCGCGGGTACCCGGCTGCCGCCGCTGCTCCTCGACGACGAGGAGGCGATCGCGACGGCGGTGTCGCTGCGGCTGGCGGCGGGGGGCACGGTCTCCGGGGCGGGTGAGGCGGCGTTGCGGGCGCTCGCGAAGCTCGACCAGGTGCTGCCGTCCCGGCTGGGTGCCGAGGTGCGGGCGGTGCACGCCGCCACCGAGACCCTGGTGGGCCCCGTGACCGAGATCGACCCGGAGCTGCTGGTGACGCTCGCTCGGGCCTGCCGCGACGCTGTCCGGGTGCGGTTCCGGTACGCCGGCCGCGACGGTGCGGCGCGCGAGCGCACGGTCGAGCCGGTGCGGATGGTCACCACCGGCCGCCGCTGGTATCTGATGGCCCGCGACCCCGATCACGATGACTGGCGCACCTTCCGGTTGGACCGGATGCGCGACGTGGCGGCGACGACCTGGCGCTTCCGGGTACGGGAGCATCCGGACCCGGTCGCCTACGTGCGTCGGTCGGTGGCCGAGGCGCCGTACCGGTATCTCGCCCGGGTCCGGCTGCGCGCTCGGCCCGATCAGGTGCGGGAGCTGGTGCCACCTCAGGTGGGGAGCGTCGAGGACGACGGTGACGGGTGGTGCGTGCTCGTCGTCGGCGGGGAGAGCCTGGACTGGATCGCCCTGCGCGTGGCCGGGTTGGGCTTCGCCACCGAGGTGCTGGAACCGGCGGAGTTGCGCGGGGCCGCCGCCCGGCTGGCCGCCCGGCTGGCGGCGATGGCCGGGACCTGCTGACCGGTCCGGCCGGCCCACACATCGGCGGAGCTGACTTGACGCGGCGTTTTGATCGACCTACAGTAGCTCGAATCGATTCGAACGACGGGCGTCGATACCCTTCTGATCGGTGCCCGGGAACCGGAACCCCGATCTCGACCGGAGGCGTAATGCGCGCCAGAATCCTTCAATCGCTGCCGAGAATCGCCGCCGCGCTGACCGCCGCGCTCGCGGTGCTGGTCGGCGCGACCCCGGCCGGGGCGGCGCCGGCCACGCTCACTCCCGGTACCATGTGGACGGACACCGCGGGCAACCGCCTGCAGGCACACGGCGTCGGCATCTTCACCGTGGGCTCGACGTACTACATGGTGGGCGAGGACAAGAGCGCCGGCTCCACCTTCACCGCGGTCGCCTGCTACTCCTCGACGGACCTGGTGCACTGGACCCGGCAGACCAACGCGCTGACCCGGCAGTCCAGCGGCGACCTCGGCCCCAACCGTATCGTCGAGCGGCCCAAGGTGATCTACAACAGCACCACCGGCAAGTACGTCATGTGGCTGCACATCGACAACACCTCGTACCAGGACCGGCGGGCCGGGGTGGCGACCAGCAGCACGCCCTGCGGCCCGTACACGTACCTCGGCGCCACCGGACCGCTCGGCCACCAGAGCCGGGATCTCGGGCTGTTCAAGGACGACGACGGCACGGCGTACCTGATGCACGACGACCCGGCCGGTTCGTTGCGCATCGACCGGCTCTCGGCCGACTACACGACCGCGCAGAGCGCGGTGGCCAGCTTCCCGGAGATCGAGGCGCCGGCGATGGCCAAGGTCAACGGCCGGTACTTCCTGCTGGGCTCGCACCTGACCGGCTGGGGAACCAACGACAACGTGTACGCCACCGCCACCTCGCTCAGCGGCCCGTGGAGCAGCTTCACGAACGTGGCCCCGGCGGGCACCCGGACGTACGACTCGCAGTCCTCGTTCCTGCTCCCGGTCACGGGCAGCGCGGGAACCAGCTACATGTACCTCGGCGACCGCTGGAACTCCGGCGACCTCAACTCGTCGTTGCCGGTCTGGTTGCCCATCACGCTGAACAGCAACACCCGCACCGCCGCGCTGAACTGGTTCCCCTCCTGGGGCATCGACACCGCCACCGGCGCGACCAGCCTGCCGACGTACCAGCGACTGAGCGGCGTGCAGTCCAACCGTTGTCTGGAGATCGCCGGCAGCTCGATGACCAACGGCGCGACCACCCAGATCTGGGACTGCAACGGTGGCGCCAACCAGACGTTCACCCCGACCACCGCCGCCGAGCTGCGGGTGTACGGCAACAAGTGCCTGCAGGCCCGCAACCAGGGCACCAGCGCGGGCACCGCCGTCGAGATCTGGGACTGCACCGGCGGTGCCAACCAGATGTGGATGCTGTCCAACGACGGGACGATCGTCGGCGTCCAGTCGCGGCTGTGCCTGGACGTCAATGCGCAGGCGACCGGGAACGGCAGCAAGGTCCAGCTGTGGACCTGCAACGGCGGCAACAACCAGAAGTGGAACCGCGGCTGACGCCGCACCCGTTTCGACCCGGCAGGCTGGACGCCGCGCCCACCCCGGCGCGGGCCCGGCCTGCCTGACCAGAAAGGAGTCACGTACATGCCGAGACATCGGCTTATCGTCGGCATCGTCGCCGGGGCGGCGGCACTCGTCCTCGCGATGGGCGGCGCCACGCTCGCCGCCGGGCCCGACCAGTCCGCGGGCTCGGTCAGCCCGCTCGCGGCCACCGCCGGCTGCGGCAAGGCACCGTCGCTGACCAGCGGCAGCCACACGATTTCCAGTGGCGGCCAGAACCGCTCCTACATCATCCGGATCCCCGACAACTACGACCGCAACCACCCGTACAAGCTGATCTTCGGTTTCCACTGGAACGGCGGCACCGCCAACGACGTCGACTCGGGCGGCACCAGCGGTTACCTGTGGTCCTACTACGGGGTTCGGGCGCTGTCCAACAACCAGGCGATCTTCGTCGCGCCGCAGGGCAACGGGAACGGCTGGGCGAACCCGAACGGCCAGGACCTGACCTTCGTCGACAACATGATCGCGACCTTCGAGGCCGGGCTGTGCATCGACACCACGCAGCTCTACTCGATGGGCTTCAGCTACGGCGGCGGCATGACGTACGCCATCGCGTGCGCGCGGGCGACCGTCTTCCGTGCGGTGGTGGTCTATTCCGGCATGAACCTCAGCGGCTGCAACGGCGGCACCCAGCCCATCGCGTACCTCGGGATCCACGGGCTGCGGGATGGGACCGTGCCGATCTCCGCGGGTCGGTCGCTGCGTGACCAGTTCGTCCGGAACAACGGCTGTACGCCGCAGAACCCGCCCGAGCCGGCGCAGGGCAGCCTGACGCACATCGTCACCTACTACTCGGGCTGCCGGGCGGGCTACCCGGTGGCATGGGGCGCGTTCGACGGGCCGCACGCCCCGAACGCCGTGGACGGCAGCGCCGACCCGTACGCGCCGGGCGAGCGGTCCTGGACCCAGGCCGTGGTGTGGAAGTGGTTCACCCAGTTCGACGGCACCACCCCGCCGACCGGTGACCCGACCGGCAGTCCCACGGGTGGGCCGACGGGTGGTCCGACGGGTGGTCCGACCACGCCGCCGCCGTCGGGTGCGCAGCGGATCGTGGGTGGCCAGTCCGGCCGGTGTGTCGAGGTGCCGAACTCGTCGACCACGAACGGCACCCAGGTGCAGTTGTGGGACTGCAACGGTGCGTCCGGCCAGTCCTGGACGTACACCTCGGGCAAGCAGTTGCAGGTGTACGGGAACAAGTGCCTGGACGCGAACGGTCAGGGCACCAGCAACGGCACCAAGGTGATCATCTGGGACTGCAACGGTGGCACCAACCAGCAGTGGAATTTCAACTCCAACGGCACGATCACCGGTCAGCAGTCCGGCCTGTGCCTGGACGCGAACGGTGCGGGTACGGCCAACGGGACGAAGCTGATCCTGTGGTCCTGCAGCGGTGGTAGCAACCAGCAGTGGAGTCGACGCACCTGATCGACCGGCCGGTCCTGATCGATCCATGGGCCTTTCGATCAGGACCGGCCCCGCTCTACGACCCATCCTCCTAGGATGCTTTAGGGGGTGTGTCGCAGGGTACCGAAGCGTGGCCGTCCGAGCAGTCGGGCGGCCACGCTTCGGCGTAGCCGAGTGACCGGGCGATCAGGTAGCGGACCGCCGGGTCACGCCGGTCAGTCCGTGGTCCAGGGGCGGAGCTTCTCCGGATTGCGTACCGCCCAGACCCGGGTGATCCGGTCGCCCGCGACCTGGAACGCCAGCACCGTGGACGTGACGCCGTCCTGCTGGATCACCAGGCCGGGCTGCCCGTTGACCGTGCGTTCCAGGATCGTCAGGTCGGGTGCCTGGTCGAGCAGGTCGACGAACCGCCGCGCGATCGGCTCGCCCCCCGAGACCGGGTGCGGCACGGCCGCGGCGAGCCCGCCGCCGTCGGCGACCACCGTGGCGTCAGGGTCGAGGAGGCCGATGAGCGTACCGATGTCCTTGGCCTCCCACGCCCGTTTGAAGTCGCGGACGATGCCGGCCTGCCCGGCGGTGGGCATCGTCGGAACCGGCGCCGCGCGCAGCCGGCGCCGCGCCGAGGAGGCCAGCTGGCGACAGGCCGCGGGGGTACGGCCGACGATCTCGGCCACCTCGGCGAAGGGGTAGCGGAAGACGTCGTGCAGGACGAACGCGACGCGCTCGGCCGAGGTCATCGACTCGAGCACGACCAGGAACGCCATGCTCACCGACTCGTCGAGGGTGACCCGGTCGGCCGGGTCCACCGAGTCGCCGACCGATCTGTCGCCGCCCCATTCGGCGCGGTCGGGTAGCGGCTCGGGGACCCACTCGCCCACGTAGCGCTCGCGTCTGGCCCGCGCCGAGCCGAGCAGGTCGAGGCAGATCCGGCTGGCGACCGTCGTCAACCACGCCCCCGGCGACTCGATGGCCGCCCGCCGGTCCCGGGGCATCGCGTACCAGCGGGCGTACGCCTCCTGGACGACGTCCTCGGCCTCGGTCAGCGAGCCGAGGAGCCGGTAGGCGACATTGGTCAGCCGGCGCCGCTCGTTCATGATCGCGTTCGGGCCCGGATCGGCCCGGTCGTCCGCTGGCTCGGATCGGATGTTCATCTCGTCGGCTGCTCCTCCGGTCGGATCTGGCCTGTCAGTACGACGAGACACCGCACCGAACTGTGAGTTTCGAAGATCGCCTCACATCCTCCGGGGTCGCCTCGTCAGACTGCTGAGGGAGGAAACCAATGAGTGACTTTCAGAGCATCGCCGACCGGGTCGAGATCGAGGCGCTGCGTGGCGAGTTCACCGACGCGGCGATGATGCGTGACCGGACCCGGCTGGCGGAGCTGTTCACCCCGGACGGGGTGCTGCGGATGCCCAACGTCCCCGTCGAGCTGGTGGGCCGGGCGGAGATCCGCGCCGGGGGCGAGCGGTTGCAGAGCCAGTGGAACTTTTTCGTCCAGAACACGCACCCCGGCGCGATCCAGCTCGACGGCGACACCGCCACCGGCCGCGCCTACATCCAGGAGCTGATGAGCACCCGCGACGGCCACGAGGGGATCAACTACGCCATCTACCACGACCGCTACCAGCGCACCGCGGACGGCTGGCGGTTCGCCGAGCGGGTCTACGAGGTCAGGTACCTCGACACCACCCCGTTGGGCGGCTCGGCGCCGGGCGTGGGGGAGGGGTCCACCGCTGCCGAGGGATCCACGACCGAGGGGAGGGAGTCCACGGCAGCGGAGGAGAGGCCCGCCGCGCCGGCGGGGTTCGCCGCCCCCGCGTCCGCCGAGCGCCTGGAACGGGTCGCCAAGGCGCTGGCGGCGCACGGTTTCGCGGTCGAGATCCTCGACGACGTCGCCGCCGCGCGTACCCGCGTCCGGGACCTGATACCGGAGGGCGCCAGCGTGTTCACCGCGGCCAGTGAGACCCTGCGGCTGTCCGGCATCGACGAGGACATCAACACCGGCGGGCGGTACCAGGCCGTGAAGCCCCGCGTCCTGGCGATGGACCGGGCCACCCAGGGTGACGACATCCGACGGCTGATCGCCAGCCCGGACGTGGTAATCGGCAGCGTCGCGGCGGTCACCGAAACCGGCTCCCTCGTGGTCGCCTCGGGCAGCGGGAGCCAGCTACCCGCCTATTCCGGCGGCGCCGCCCGGGCGATCTGGATCGTCGGTGCGCAGAAGGTGGTACCCGACCTGAGCGCCGCGCTGCACCGCCTCGAAGAACACGCGCTCCCGTTGGAGAGCGTGCGTGCCATGGCGGCCTACGGCTATCCGAGCGCGGTCAACCGGCTGCTCGTGCTCAACGCGGAACCCCACCCGGGACGCGGCACCGTGCTGCTGTTGCGGGAAGCCATCGGATTCTGAGTCGGCGCGGCCGGCCGGGTGCTGGGGCCCTCGGCCGCCCGGGTCCGGCTGGACCGCCGGATCAGGTGGTGGTGCAGGTGATGTCGGTCGGCGGGTTGTTCGTGCCGGTCACCGAGGCGAGGAAGCCGAAGGTGGTGGAGGCGCCGGCCGCGAGCGAGCCGTTGTAGGAGACGTTCGAGACGCTCACGTTGGCCCCGTTCTGGGTGTACGTGCCGCTCCAGATCTGGGAGATGGTCTGCCCGTTGGGGAACGACCAGGAGACGGTCCAGCCACTGATCGGCGTCGCTCCAGCGGTCACCGTGACCTCCGCCTGGAAGCCACCGGACCAGGAGTTGGTCACCTTGTAGACCGCGCTCGCCTGACCGGGCGACGTGGGCGAACTGGTCGGGGTGGGCGAGGTGGTGGGGGAGACGCTCGCCGAGGGGGACGCCGAAGCGGTCGCCGAGGCGGTCGCGGACGGGGTCGCCGAGGCGGTGGGGGTCGGCGGTGGCGTCGGGCCGCCCACCTGGCCGGGCGCGTTCCAGTAGACGGTGTAGTTGATGTTCTGCGCGTCGTAGAACGGCACCAGGTTGACCGTGGACCCGTTGGCGGTGGCGGAGAAGGTCAGCGAGGTGCTGCTGGTGCGGGTGATGGATCCGACGTTCAGGCTCGGTAGCGAGCTGAGCGAGCTGTTGCCGTAGTTGCCGGCCAGCACCACCGGCCCGTACACCGCCGCCGAGACGTTGGTGTTGTCGTTGGCGGCCCACATGCTGACCCGCATCGGCAGCCGGACGGTGACGGTGTCTCCGCTGGTCCAGGACCGGGTGAGCGCGGCGTAGCCACCCGGGTAGGCGGCGATGTCCTGGGCGACGCCGTTGACACTGATCACGGCCCCGCTGGTCCACCTCGGAATGCGGATGCGCATGGTCCAGGTGTCGCTGACGGTGCCGGTGACGGTGAGGGTGGTGGTGTCGCTGGCGGGGTAGCTGGTGGTCTGGGTGACCGTGATGCCGCGTTGGGTCCAGTTGAGCACCGAGGGCAGGAACAGGTTCACGATCAGCGTGGTGTCGCTGTGGAAGTAGATCGAGTCGGCCAGCTTCGTGTTGATCTCGACGCCGGTGCCCTGGCAGCACCAGAAGGAGTTGTAGTCGGTGCTCCAGGTGCCGCCACCCCAGGCCGGGCCGACGCCGCGTCGACCGCCGGGGTTGAGCGGGGTGAAATACGTGATGTGCCCGTGGCTGTCGGACGGGTTCTGCGCGCCGATGACGTGGTTGAACAGGGTGCGTTCGTAGTAGTCGACCAGGTCGACCCGCTCGGGGTAGAGCTGGATGAGTTCCCGGGTGAGCTTGAGCATGTTGTAGCTGTTGCAGTGCTCGCAGCTGTCCTTGGACAGGTAGCCGGCGATGGCGTTGGGCGGGCGGAAGTGCTCGGCCTGGCTGTTGCCGCCGATCACGTAGCTGTGCGCGCCGACGGTGATGTTCCAGGCGTTGGTGGCGATGTCCCGGTACCGGGTGGTGCCGGTGGCCTTGTACTCCCGGGCCGCGCCGACCCACTTGGGCACCTGGGTGTTGGCGTGCAGCCCGTTGAGCTGGTCCTGGTTCGCGGCGAGCGGGTTGAACACCGCGGCGTGGTCGAACCGTTGCGCCACCGTCAGCCACCTGTTGTCCCCGGACTGGAGGGCGAGGTCGGTCAGCACGTCGTTCATGCCGCCGAACTCGGTCCGCAGGACGTTCTGCATCTGGCTGGAACTCAGCCGGCCGGTCCGGCTGTCGACCCAACCCGCGAGCCGCAGCAGGACGTCACGGGCCTGGGTGCTGCCCATGAGGCGCCAGACGTCGAGCAGCCCGGCCATGATCTTGTGCATGACGTACCACGGCACGTTCCCGTTGGACAGCGTGCCGTTTTCCAGGGCGTTGAAGTCGGACTCGGGGAAGCCGCACAGGTAGCCGGCGGCGAATCCGGCGGCCCCGTTGTTGTTCTGGCACTTGGCCAGCTCGGCCACCATGTTCGTCGCCTTGTCCCGGCAGGTGGTGTCGCCGAGCGTGGCGTACGTCTGTGCCCAGGCGGTGAGCAGGTGTCCCTGCATGTGACTGCGGAACGGGAACGTCGGGGCGTCCCAGCCACCGTTGGCGGCGGCGCCGCTGGTCGACAGCCGGTGGTTGGCCCGGAAGACGTACAACATCCGGTTGACGTCGACGAACCGCAGGTAGTTGATCGTCCGGTTCTGGTTGTCCATCCACCGGCTCGTGGTCAACCGCACCTGGTCGAGACCGAACGGGGAGGATTGGGTGATCGCGGCGTCGGCGACCGACGCGCCGACCACGCCGGCCGCCGCGGACGTGACGGCGGTGGCGCCGGCTACCTGGAGCAGGCGTCGACGGCTCAACGGGGGGAATGACACGGTGCCTCCGGAAAATCTGGCCGATGAAGCCCGTAGGGCCGAACCGAGGCAGGGCTGGGGAGGCGCCGAGGCCGGTGCGGGTCGGTGTTAGCGCTAACACCAGGGGGGCGAGGGCATTATCGACGAACGTCGCTGGATTTCCTGAACGATACAAGCAGAAATCGGCCCTGGTCAATCGGCTGGTCGTGCCGGGACGCTGTCCTCCACGCGATCGGGGCGCCGCCGCGCTCCGGCCAGCAGCCGCTTGTCCGGCTTGCCACTCGGCGCCACCGGCGGCTCGGCGATCTCCGTGATCCGCGCCGGGACACAGGCCGCGCCCAGCCGCTCGGCGACCAGCGCGCGCAACGCGCCGTGGTCGGGAACCCGGCCCGCCACCGGTACGACATAGGCGTCCACCGCCTCGCCCGTCTCCTCGTCGGGGACAGCCACCACGTACGCCTCGGCGACATCGGGATGGCTGGCCAGGACCCGTTCGATGGGCCCGGCGTAGTGCAGGTTGGCGTTGACGATGACGACATCCCGGATCCGACCGGAAAGATAGAGCTGCCCATCCGGTTCCAGCCGCCCCAGATCCCGGGTCCGGACCCACCCGTCGACGAACACCTCGGCGGACTCGGCCGGATCGGCCCAGTAGCCGATCGCCTGGCCGGGGGTGTGAACGAACAGTTCGCCATCGATGCCGGCCGGCATCGGCGTACCGTCCGGGCCCCGGACCACGACCTCGACGACGTCGGGCGGGATGCCGACCGAGCCGGGCGGGTCGGTGGGGGTGGCCATCGAGATCATCGCGGACTCGGTCTGACCGTAGCCGTGGAACAACACCGGGCCGAGCACGTCGAGCGCCTCGCGGTGCAGGTCGGCCGTCAGCGGCGATCCAGACACCATGACCGCCCGCAACGTGCTCAGGTCGACCGGATCGGTGCGCTGGGTCGCGATGAGCCGGCGCAGCCGGGGCACCGTGATGACCGTGGAGGAGGCCCGGTGCCGGACGATCGCGCCCGGCAGGTCCGGCTGGTCGGCCACCACCATGGTGCCGCCCGCCGCCAGCGCGAGAACCCCGTACTCGATCATCACCTGGCTGCTGAGCGACCCGAACACGAGGTGGCGACCCAGCCGGGACGCCAGCTCGCGGATCACCGGCGGCCAGGCCGCCGGCCGGGCCGTCCACTCCGCGGCCATTCCCGCGTACGTCTGCGCGCACGCCTTGGGCCGGCCGGTGCTGCCGCTGGTGTAGACCAGCCGGGCGATGTCGGCCGGCCGGCCGGCCAGCGTCGGCCCGACTCCCGGGTCCGGTGTGGACAGCAGCCCGTCGACGGTCAGCAGCCGTGGCGTGTACGCCGGACCGTCGGCGGCGTCGGTCAGCACGGCGGTGGCGTCCCGCCGCAGGAGGTGCCGCAGTTGCTCGTCGGGCATCCCGGGCCGGATCCCGCAGACCCGGGCCCCCACCACGTAGCCGGCGATGATCGCGGCGAACGCCTCCGGGGTGACCCCGAGCATCATGGCGAGCCCGTCACCGGGGCCGATCCCGGCGTCCCGCAGGCCGGCCGCGAGCCGCCGGACCAGGCCGAGCATCTCGGCCCCGGTGACCACCCGGGAGTTGTGTTCGATGACCGGCCGGTCGCCGGCCGCGGCGAGCAGCTCGAGCACCTCCGCCGGGTACGGTTCAGGCGCCACGGGTCGGCCCGGCGCCGAAAATCAGACAGTCGTAGCTCACGAACGTCGATGCTAGCGGGCGAACTTCGGAGGGTTCTCAGATCCGCGTCCGAGGAATCCCGACGAAGATGGTGCAATGGCTGTCGAGAACGGCATGGCGGTTCCGTCCCGGAAGTGCTACGGCCGTCGTGGCCGCGCGACCCAGGGAGCCCCGGCATGACAATCCAGCGGATGGACAACGTCCTCATCGTTGTCGAGGACCTCGACACCGTCATCTCGTTCTTCGTCGAACTCGGCCTGGAACTGGAGGGCAAGGGGCCGATCGAGGGACGCTGGGTGGAACAGGTCATCGGCATCGACGGCGTCCGGCAGGACGTCGCGATGCTGCGGACCCCGGACGGCCACGGCCGGATCGAGCTGGCGAAGTTCCACACGCCGAAGGCGATCGGTGCCGAGCCGAGGGACGCCCCGGTGAACACGCTGGGCATCCGTCGCATCATGTTCGCCGTCGACGACATCGACGACGTCGTCACCCGCCTGCGCGCCCACGGCGCCGAACTCGTCGGCGAGGTGGCGCGGTACGAGGACTTCTACCGGCTCTGCTACGTCCGGGGCCCAGAGGGGATCATCGTCGGACTGGCCGAACAACTCGGCTGACCACGCTGGTGGGTGTTCCTCCCCGTCGGGCGCAGAGGCTGGCCGCTCTGGCGCTGTCCGCGATCGGCGATGCGGGGGTCCGTTTCGGAGCGTGCGCGCTCACCGGGCCAGGACGTCGAGCAGCGCGTCGGCGAACTCGGTCGGGTGGGACCAGTAGCCGGTGTGGTCACCGGGAAACTCGGCTGGCGTTCGGTTCCAGCGCGCGGCCAGCACCGTGGCTGGGCGGCAGGGGAACCGGTCCGGTGCTACCCGGCCCACCGCGGGGGTGATGCGTGCGTGCTGCGCGTCGAGCGCGACGAGGTCAGGGCGATAGCTGGGCGCGTTCGGCACCTCCTCGGTCAGGATGGTGTGGATGTTCCCCGTCATCCGGCCGATCAGTTCGGGGTCGGCCCGGGTTGGCTGTTCGGTCGCGTCCAACCCGGTGCCGGTCATGAACATCCGCATGGCCGGACCGGCCCCCTCGGTATGGTGGGCGGTGCTGACCTCCTGGAAGAACGTGCGCCATCGTGCCGCGTCCGGCAGCAACTCGGCCAGTGGTGGTTCGTGGGCGATGAGCCCGGTGACCTGTTGCGGGTAACGGCTGATCAGATCGAGCCCGATGACGGCTCCCGCGCTGCTGCCGAACACGTACGCCGGTCCTGTCCCCATGGCGTCGAGCAGTCGTCGTGCGTCCTGACTGTGGGTGTCGACCCACTCCGTCGGTCGCCGCTGCTGGATCGGGCTGCGGGAGAACCCGCGCCGGTCGTAGCTGATGACCGTGTATCGCTCGGCGAGGTGGTCGGCCAACGCGGCGTAAAACCCGGCGTCGCCGTTGCTGCCCGGGATCAGCAGGAGGGCAGGTCCAGAACCGCGTACCTCGTGGTAGAGACGCGCACCGTCCACCTCGATGGTGTCGCACCGCCGAGTGATCATCGTTTCGGACTCCCTCGCGACATCGGATAAGATGCAGACCGCATCTAATATGCTCGCTCGCAATAAGATGCGCAATGCATCTAAGAGGTGAAGATGACCCGACGACGCGGGATCCTCCTGGAGCACGCGATCCTCGACGCGACATGGGACCTGCTCACCCAGGTCGGCTACGGGAAGCTGACCATGGAAGCCGTGGCGGCCAGAGCTGGAACCAGCCGACCGGTCATCCACCGTCGCTGGCCCACCCGGGCACAGCTCGCGTTCGCCGCCGTGGAGCACTCCGCTCCGCTCGAAACCGACCCGCCAGACACGGGCAGCCTGCGTACCGACCTGCTGGCTCTGATGGAACGACTCGTCCGCCGGGCCGACGCCGTCCACGGCGAGGTGCTCGCCGGCATAGCGGCCGAAGTCGCCCGCGACCCGCAGGCGATGCGCGTATTCCGCGATCGGCTGGCCGCCGCAGCCCAGGACCGGCACGTCACGGCCATCACCCAACGCGCCACAGCGCGGGGTGAGATCCCCGCCGTCCGGCTGCCCACCAGGTTGACCCGGCTCCCGGCCGACCTCGTCCGCAACGAGGTCATCATGTACGGCCAGCCACCCGATCAGAACGCGATCACCGAGATCGTCGACCGCATCCTCATCCCGGCCATCCGGGAAGCTCCGTAGCCCTCCGATCGCGGCATGGCTTTCCGAGTGTGCGAGGTGGTCAGGCTCCGCCGCGACTCTGCGCCCGTTCCTGGCGTACCTGTTCCAGCATGGCGGTGTCGGATGCCAGGTCCGGGTGCTCGACCTGGCGGTCGAGGTCGACGACGAGCTCGAGTTCACCGATCGCCTCGTCGAGCTTGCCCGCCGCCCGATGAACCATCGCGATGTTGAATCGCGTGACAGCCTCGCCAGCCCGGTCGCCGACTTCCCGCTGGATGGGTAGAGCCTGTTGGTAGTAGGTCAGGGCCTGCTGTGGCACATCGAGGCTGTTGTACGCGTGGCCGATGTTGTTGAGGGTGGTGGCTTCGCCGGTGCGGTCGCCGATCTCGCGCATGATGGGTAGGGCCTGCTGATACCAACCGAGGGCCTGTTGGCGGTCTCCGAGCCCGTCGTACACGCTGCCGATGTTGTTGAGGGCGACGGCTTCACCGGTGCGGTTTCCGATTTCCCGCAGGATGGGTAGGGCTTGCTGGTAGTAGGTGAGGGCTTGCTGTCGGTCCCCGAACCCGTCGTACACGAGGCCCATGTTGTTGAGGGTGGTGGCTTCGCCGGCGCGGTCGCCGACCTCGCGCATGATGGGTAGGGCTTGCCGGTGATAGGTGAGGGCTTGCTGGCGGTCTCCGAGCCCGTCGTACACGCTGCCGATGTTGTTGAGGGCGACGGCTTCACCGGTGCGGTTTCCGATTTCCCGCAGGATGGGTAGGGCTTGCTGGTGGTAGGTGAGGGCTTGCTGTCGGTCCCCGAACCCGTCGTACACGAGGCCGATGTTGTTGAGGGTAGCGGCCTCGTTGCCGCGATTGCCGGTCTCTCGGTACAAAGGAAGTGCCTGCTCGTAGCTGTCCAAGGCCCGCCAGGGTTGCCCGGTGGCGTATCGGGCCCAGCCCAGGTCGTAGTGGGCGCCGGCCTCCGGGCCGAGGGTCAGGGTCGCGGCTGCCAGGGCCGCGACATCGGCGAATCGGGAGGTCCGCAGCCATATTCTGGACACGCGATTGCTGACATCCCGGGCGATTGGCGCCTCCCGGCCGGCCACCGCCAGGCGGTGTACCTCGACCAACCGCGCGATGGTGGGCATCACGCGCTCCCGGTGGCTGGGCCGGTGACCCAGAGCTGGTAGAGGGATCGGGCGGCGGCGGCGCACGCCTCGACGTACTCGTCGTCGGTGAGCAACGGGCGGATGAGCGGGCGCAGGACGTTGGAGACGTAGTAGCGGGGGCGGCCGGTTTCCGGGTCGGTGCCCGCTTCGAGCAGGCCGAGCTGGGTGGCACGGGCAATGTGGCCGGCGGCATCCGGGTGGTCGTGCAGGGCCATGACGGTCTCGACGGGTACGGGCAACTCCACGACGTTGACCCTGGCGAGCATCTTCCGCAGGTCGAGGGGTTGGGAGTCGAGCAGGTTCGTCGCGAGGATGGTCTCCCGGCGGAACCGGTCGGCCTCGTTCTCGATCGCGGTGATCAGCGCGTCGATGTCGAGGGTGGCGTCGGCGACGATCAGGTCGAGCCAGTCGAGCAGCCGGGGGTTGCCGGCGGCGGCTTGGACGGCCCGGGTGCGGATGTCGGCGTCGACGCGCGATCCGGGACGCAGGTTGGGCAGGTTCGCGAGCTTCTTGTCCTGCTCGATTCGGGTGAGGGTTTCCAGCGATTCGACGGCGATGCTGGTGCCGGCGGGTGCCGGGAACCGGTAGCGGCTGGTGATGACGACCCGGCTGGGGCTGCCGGTGTCGCGGATGGCGACGAGCAGGGCTGGCAGGATCTCGGCCAGCTCCGCGGAGAGCACGTGGCCGCCGTCGCGCTCGTCGAGGTTGCCGTCCTCGAAGTCGTCGAACACGAACAGGCACGGCGTCTGTCCGAGCGGACCGTCGACGTGCAGCAGGTGGCGCAGCCGGACGGCCAGGGGAACCTTGTCGTTGCCCAGTAGCTCGGCGGCCTCGATCTGCTGCTGCATCGGAAGGTGGATCTTGGTGGTGAGTTCCCGGAGCTTGGCCAGATCGACGCGGCCGTACCAGACCGCACGCTGGTGGGTGGGCATCCGCTCCAGCAGCCGGGAGGCCAGGCTGCTCTTGCCGAGCCCACCCATGCCATGCAGCACCAGGGCCTGCGCCGCGCCGCCACCCTGCGGTTCTTTGAGGGTACGCAGACAGCGCTGGATGACACGCCGTCGACCAACGAATTCGGCGCGGGAGGCGACCCGGGACACCTGGGTCTGTGGGTCCAGGAATTCCTGGTCGGCGGTCCGGGCCTGGATCCGGGCCCGTCCCCTGGTGTTCAGCGGCGTGACCATCGGCGCCAGCGGGGACCGGTCGGCGTAGACCCGCAGCAGGTGCCAGTTGACACGCTTGTTGGCGTACAGGTGCTGGCGGGCCTCGACGACGGCCCGGTCCAGGGGCGCCCCGTCGGCCAGCGACCGGTAGAGCGCGGCGGCGAACTCGGTCGCGGAGAGGTCACCGACCGGCAGCGCCCAGCCCAGCACGGCGGGGGCCCCGGCCCGGACCAGGCTTTCGCTCATCGACGGGAACATGCCGCCGTCCGGGGCGCTCCCGGTCAGGCAGCCGGAGACGAAGACCAGCCGGGGCCAGTGCGCGGCCATCGCCTGGGCGATCTGGTCGGCGGTGGCGTACGCGAGCCCACCGAGTTCGTCCTCCATCAGGAACATAGGTTGACCGTTGTGGACCGTCGCGTGGCCGCTCAGGTGCAGGACATCGAAATATCCCGCGCCGTAGTCGCGGACGAGGTCACGAACCCCCTGCAGGGTGCCGCTCTCCTCGACGACCAGCTCGGTGCCGGTGCGCGCGGTGGCCGCCAGGATGGCCGCCTCCTCCGCCTCGTAGCCGAGCACCGGCTCGACACCCTCCGGGGAGGTGGCCATGAACAGCACCCGCAGCGGCCGGTTCCCCGGTGTGACGGGGCCCTGGAGTGCGGCGTTGGTGCCGACGGTACGTACCGGCAGCAGCGGCGCGGGACCGGCGACGGTCAGGTACCCGCCGTCCGCAGCGAGAAGTTCCCACGGCAGGTGCCGGAGCCGTTCGGCGGCGGTGATCCGGAGCACGGCGCCGGGTGGACGACCCAGAACCCCGGACAACCACCGCTCATCACCGTCCAGAAAGGCGGTCAGCCTCGCGCCGAGGTCCCGCAACTGCGGCGAGCCGAACCTCCGCTGCGGGACCGCATCCTGGCTGTAGTCCCGCTCCACCACCCCGATCAGCTCGTCGATCACCGCCCTGTCCAGCCCTCGGGTCCGAGGCGGCGCCCCAGCGGCCGACAGGCGCAGCTCGCAGTACCGCGAGGTCTGCTCGAAGACCTCCAACTCGAACGTGTGCATGTCGCTCACCTGGGATTGCCCCGCTCTGTCGCGTTCCGTCCCGCCGGGAAGACGATCTCCAGTTGACCCCGGTCGACGGTGGACAGGCCGAGCTGCGTACCTTCGCAGATCAGGATCGTCGTGGCGGCGCCGAGGATGCCGGCGGCGCCCGGAGTGTCGGCCACGCGCCGCGCAGCTCCGCAGCCCACCACGCGGTCCGGTCCGGAGACCTCGATCGTGGCAGTCCCCATCGGCTATTCCCTCCTTCTTAACCGAAGCAACATGAGGAGCGTCCGCATCTGGTCCAGGTCCGGATGGTTGGTCTGCTCGGCGAGGACAACGGCGCGGCACAGAATCTCGACCGCCTCCCGCTCCCGGTGCATCCGGACCAACAGACCGGCCATGGAGCTACTGACCGTCGCCTCCATACTGCGGTTGCCGATGGCACGGAAGATTGCGAGCGCTTCTTCGAAGGGGTCCCTGGCACCGTCGAGATCACCATGCTGGTACCGGAAGACGCCGATGTTGTGCAGGGTGGTGGCTTCACCGACCGGGTCGCCGACCTCGCGGCTGATCGGCAGAGCCTGCTCGTAACAGGCCAACGCCTGCTGTCGATCACCCAGACCGTCGTACACAAGGCCGATGTTGTTCAGGATGGTGGCCTCGCCGGCGCGGTCGCCGACCTCACGCAGGATGGGCAGCGCCTGCTCATGGTAGGTCAGCGCTCGCTGCCAGTCGCCAAGCCTCTCGTACACGGCGCCGATGTTGCTCAGGATGACCGCTTGGCTGGCCCGGTTACCAACCTCCCGCCGGATGGGCAGGGCCTGCTGATAGTAGGCCAACGCCTGTTGCCAGTCACCAAGCCCTACGTACACGCCGCCGATGTTGTTGAGGGTGGCTGCCTCGCCGTCACGATCGCCGGTCTCTCGTAGGATGGGTAGCGCCTGCCGGTAGTGAGCCAGCGCCTGCTGCCGGTCCCCCAGCCCGTCGTACACGAGGCCGATGTTGTTCAGGGCAACGGCCTCGTTGCCGCGGTGACCAGCCGCACGGTACAGCCACAGGGCCTGCTCGTAGCTGTCCAGGGCCCGCCGGGGCTGCCCCGTGGACGACTGCGCCCAGCCCAGGTCGTAGAGGGCGCCGGCGTCGGGGCCGAGGGCCAGGGTCGCGGTCGCGAGGGCCGCGACGTCGGCGAACCGGGACGTGCGCAGCCACGCCAGGGCCACCCGGCGGCCGACATCCCGGGCGATCGCCGGCTCCCGGCCGGCTACCGCCAACCGGTGTACCTCCACCCACCATGCGACCACAGCCGTCGCGCTGCCCCGATCCGAAGAGTCCCGCCGTTCCGCCCCATCGATCGTTGAGCCTGAGTCATGCGTCAACCCGGCCCCTTCCCCCCGCAGAACGCCAGCGCTCAGATCACGCCCGCAACGGCCAGCACGATACGACAGGCAGCAAAATGCTCGACCGGAACGACCAAGATCCGACAACCGAGCCGAGCAACCTGGAGGCAAAGCACCTGCTGATGGCCGAGGCAGGTAATTCGGATCCTGTTTCGATGAGTTGGAAGCGCCGGGCCGGATCGGTGGCCAATGACTGGTGCTCGTTCTGGTCGCTGTCGCCGATTGCCAGGGCGAACGCGACGTGCCCACGGACCCTGTCGCTCTTTGCCGGATCAAGGACTGTTGGAGCGTCAATCGGCCTGGTCGGTATTCACTTACACCACAGCGCCCGTTCCGTTTGGACGGACAGCCAGAAGGGCCGAAGCATGCCTGATTCGCCGTATCTGAATCCATCCGACTCCCAGCCCGGCACGCCGTTGCCCCGCCGTCTGCTTCTGCGTATCGGCGCGGCGCTCGGTGTGATCGCCGCCGGAACCGCCGCGGCCGGCATGGCCGCGAACGGTGCGGCCGCGTCAACCGACGAGGCCGGAAAGCATGACGCACCGGACGCCCCCGGCGGCTTCGGCGCTCCTCCCGCCGCCGGATCGGAACGACGCCGAGCGTCGGCACCAGCTAAGGGGAGCACCAGCCACGTCAGCCCAGGTCGGGCGACCGGCCCGGAGAACGCGACCGGCTCCGGCGTACGCCTCACCCCGAACGAGGCCCTCATCCTCGACACCCCGCTGAGTCGCCGCGCGGCCTCCTGGAAAGTGGAGGGCTGACCCATGCAACTCCATTTCCGTAACAGCTACGGTCCCCGCATCTGGGTCGCGATCATGTACTACGACACCGGCTGCAACGCCTACGGCTCACCGTGGGCGACGAGGGGCTGGTGGGCAATTGACTACGGCAACGAGGCGTATGTGCTGAACACCAACAACCGCTACGCGTACTTCTATGCCGAGGCCGCGAACGGTGCCGTGTGGACCGGTCCGTACGGACCGATCTACGTTCCGCAGAACGGGTTCAATCTGTGTCAGAACATCGGCCAGACCGGTGCCCGGATCGTGGGGCTCCGTGAGGTCTACATCGCGAGCGACAACCACACCGTAAATCTCACGCCGTGACCCGGAAAGCGGCTTGATCCCAACGGTGGTCGTGCCGGGCTTCGCTCGGCTGTCTTGGGCCTGGAAAGTGCTCCCGCACTGCCCGGGCGGTGGGCGGCGGAGTCCGGGACTGACTGCGGCCACCGTACCGGCGGATCCGTGACCGGCGACGGCGCCGGGTGAACGTCCCGGCGAAGTTCAGGAACGTCTGCCAGCTTGGGGCGGCACCGGCCGGCCGTCGCCGACACGGTGGGTGACGATGCCAGGGAACACCATGCGATTTACCGTCCGTAGCGTTGCGGGGGCTGCCTGCCTGTCGCCTGTTCCTTGCTTTGCAATGCTTCCCTCCCGGCTACACCGAGGCTGGGCTGCGGCGATCCTCGCTTCCGGGTTTTTCCGATTCGGACTGCCGGTTACCCGGTGTGCCTGTCGCCTGGGGGGAAGCATTGCAAAGTCGGGGGAGACGCCATGGGCCACGGGTCGCTGACTCTCACTCTCCGTGCGTGGGCGCTCCGGCGTGATCGCCGATGGTTCAGTTGCGCCGCCGGGCGGCGGTTTCGACCTCGCGGAGCACGAGGGCGAGGGTTTGGGAGCGGCGGTCCGCAGGTGGTGCCGCCCAGGCTCGCCCGGCGTAGGTGAGTCCACCGGACCGGTCGCCGGCCCTGGCCATCACGAGAACGTGTAGAGCGCCGGTGCTGGCCGGGGTCGAGATCGGTGATCGACTTGGAGTGAGACGAGGACCTAGTGTTGGCGGATGCGCAGTCCGACCCAACCCGTGTTGTCGCGCTCCGACGTGGATTCGGTGCTGGCCGACGGGCTCGGCGCGGTTGACGTCGTCGATGCCGCCGAGCTGAGCGGCGGCACCTTCGCCGCCGTCTGGCGGGCGACGCTCGCCGACGGCCGGGAGGTCGTGGTCAAGGTGGGCCCGCCGCCGACGGCTCGACTGCTCGCGTACGAGAAAGGGTTGATCCCGGCCGAGGCGGAGTACTTCCGGCTGGTACGCGACCGCGCGCCGGCGGTGCCGGTGCCGTCGGTGCTGGCCGGCTCCGACGACTGGATCATCACGACGCTGGTGCGGGGCCGCCCGCTCGCCGGTGAGGACGCGCCGCAGGCCCGTGTCGAGCTGGGTGCGGCGGTCGCCGCCGTGCACGAGATCTCCGGCTCGCACTTCGGCTACACCGGTGACCGGCCGTCCGGATCGGACTGGCCGACCGCCTTCGCCGCCGCCGTCGCGGCGCTGCGGGCCGACGCGGCGGCGTGGAACGTGCCGCTGCCCCCGCTGGACGGGGTGGTCGAGCGGCACCACGACGTGCTGGCGGCGGTGACCCGCCCGGCCCTGCTGCACTTCGACCTGTGGGACGGCAACGTGCTGGTGTCCCCGTCGGGCGGGCTCGCCGGCCTGGTCGACGGGGAGCGCTACCTCTACGGGGACCCACTGCTGGATCTGGTGTCACCGGCCCTGTTCCGGCGGATCGAGGACGAGCCGGAGCACCCCTTCCTGCGCGGCTACCGGCCGGAGCCGTTCGACGCGGGCGCCCGGATCCGGCTGTCGCTCTACCGGTTGCACCTCTACGTCCTGATGATCGCCGAGGGTCCGAGCCGGGGCATCGAGCGCAGCGGCGGCCGCCATGACTACCTGACCGGTCTCCTGAACGAGGAAATCGCCCTACTCAGCTCGTGAAGCCGGGGGCTCGGAGCGGGGGCCCGGAGGGCGTCTGGCGGGGTCAGCGCGCTGGCGTCCCGACAACCGGGGCCGGCCCGGCGGTGCCGGCCGGTTCCGCCGCCGGGAGGCGGATGGTGAACTTCGCTCCGGCCCCCGGGACGGTGGCGGCCTCGACGGTGCCGCGATGCTCGGTGACGACCTCGCGCAACAGGGCCAGGCCCAACCCGTACCGCTGCTCCTGGCCGCCCGGCCCGCGGTGGAACCGGTCGAAGAGCCGGTCGGCCTCGGCCGGATCGAACCCGTTGCCGGTGTCCGAAACGGTCAGCTCGACGAGGCCGCCGGAGCCACGGGCCACCCGCAGGTCCACCCGGCCGCCGTCCGGGGTGTGGTTGACCGCGTTGGCCAGCAACTCTCCCACGGCCCGCCGCAGCGCCGACTCGACCCCGCGCACGAACAGCGGTCCGGGCGGACGCTCGACGCTGATCGTCAGCCGCCGCTCGGCGGCCCGGTCGGCGTCGGCGGCCACCGTGGACTCGGCGATCGCGGCCAGGTCGACCGGTTCGGTGTCCCGTTCGGTCGGGCTGGCCGCCAACCGGGCCGACAGCAGCAGGTCGTCGACGACCCCGCCGAGCCGGCGGATGGCCAGCGCCAGCCGGTCCAGCCCGGCCCGGTGCTCGGTCGGCAGGTCGGCCTCGGCCGCCGCGCGGGCCAGGACCTGGACCCTGGTGTACGCCTGGGTGATGGGCGTGCGCAGTTCGTGGCTCGCGTCGGTGACGAACCGGCGCTGCTTGGCCAGCGCCTCGGCGAGCGGCGCGACCGCCCGCTGCCCGACCAGCAGCGCGGTGGCGCCGGCCACCACCAGGCCGACGAGTTCCGCGACGCCCAGTGCCAGAAGCAGGTTGCGCCGGTCGGCGAGCTGGTAGCGGGTGTCGAAGACGGCCTGTAGTCGGCGACCGTCGGCGCGGGTCTCGGTGCGTACCCGGTAGACGGTGCCGTTGCGGGCGACCCGCCGCAGCACCACGGCGGGCGGCCCGGAGACCTGGGTCAGGTCCGCCCGCACCGGAAATCCGGCGGGGGCGGGCAGCGGGCCGCCGATCACGCCACCGTCGTCGATGGTGAACAGCCAGACGCAGCCCGGCGGGGTGGACGCCTCGCCGAAGGCGACGCTGTACCACAGCTCCCGTTGGATCTGGCTGTCCTGGGCGCGGACCATCATCGCGTAGGCGATCACCCCGACGAGGGTGACCAGCAGGGTGATCACCAGCCCGACCACCGCGCCGACCCGGAACCGGGCCCGCTTGAGCACCGCCTGGTCCGCGCCGGTCAACGGCTGCCCCACCCGTACCTCCTGCCCCGGTGAACCGTCAGAGCGTCCCCAGTCGGTAGCCCAGGCCATGGATCGTCCGGATCGCCGTCCGGCCGAGCTTGCGGCGCAGATAATAGACGTAAGTGTCCACGATGGACGCAGCAGGCGCCTCCTGGAAGACGCGGCGGCGTAACTCCGAGCGGGAGTGTACGGCGTTGGGCCGGGACGCGAGCGCGCGTAACAGCTCGAACTCACGGGCCGACAGCGCCACCCGGCGCCCGTCCGGCAGGACCACGTCGCGCAGGCCGAGGTCGAGCTGCGCGGTGCCGATCCGCAGCACCTCGGTGCCGTCCGGAGCGCGCCGGCACAGCGCCCGCAGCCGTGCGCTCAGCTCGTCGAGATGGAACGGCTTGACCAGGTAGTCGTCGGCGCCGGCGTCGAGCCCGCGTACCCGGTCGTCGACCGCGCCGAGGGCGGTCAGCAGCAGTGCCCGGGCCTGCACCGCCCGGGACCGCAGCCGCTTGAGCACGTCGAGCCCGTCCAGTGCGGGTAACCGCCGGTCGAGGACCACGACGTCGTACCGCCGGGTGAGCCCCAGATGCAGACCCCGCTGGCCGTCCCGGGCCAGGTCGACGAGGTATCCCTCGGCGGTCAGCGCGCCCGCCAGCAACTCGACCAGTTCGTCGTCGTCCTCGACCAGAAGAAGACGGTAGGTGCCCGCCTCGCGCGTTCCGCTGCCGCCCACGAACCCTAGGATCACACGCCGAGGCTGGCTCCGGATAGTGACGGATATCGCTATATTCAGCCGACCGTCGCCGGCTGCTCGACGAGCGGCTCGGCCCGGATCCGGTCGCGGCGCTCGAACCAGGACAGCAGCGGCGTGGCCATCAGGGTCGTGACCAGGGCCACCAGCACCAGCGCGGTGAACAAGGCGGAGCCCACGATTCCGGCCTCCAACCCGACGTTGAGCGCGATGAGCTGCATCAGCCCCCGGGCGTTCATCAGCGCGCCCACCCGCAGCGCCACCCCGGCGGGCTCACCGCGCAACCGGGCCGCCGCCCAGCAGGCACCGAACTTCCCGGCGATGGCCGCCGCGACGCAGCCCAGCGAGAACAGCAGCACGGCCGGGTCACCGAGCAGACCGAACTCGGTCCGCAGCCCGGAGTACGTGAAGAACAGTGGCAGGAAGACGGTCTGGCACACCGGCACCAGCAGGTTCACGACCCCGTCGGTGCGTTCGTTGGCCGGCATCACCACACCGAACGCGAACGCGCCGAAGACCGCGTACAGACCGATCTCGTCGGTGTACCAGGCGACGATGAACAGCAGCGCGACCACCCCGAGCAGCCGGGTCTGGGTGGTCCACCGGTCGACCCGCATCAGCGCGGCGGCGGTCGGGCGCACCACGTACCAGATGAGCACCACGAACAGCGCCGCGCCGACGACGGTACGCAGGGCCGGGCCGCTGTGGCCGGACGCCGCCGCGATGACGAAGGCCAGCATGATCCACGCGACCACGTCGTCGATCGCGCCGCTGGCCAGGGCGAGTGATCCGTGCCGGGTGCCGGCCAGGCCGCGTTCGGTGATGATCCGCGCGAGCATGGGGAAGGCGGTGATGGCCAGCGCGACCCCGACGAACGCCGCCGAGATCCCCAGCGGTGTGTCGGCGGCGAGGATCCCGGACCGGTCGCCGAAGCCGAGCACCAGCAGCACGCCGAGCACCAGCGGCGCGGTGACCCCGGCGAGGGAGACCGCGCCGGCGGTGCCGGCCAGACTGGCGACCCGGTGCTGGCGGAAGGCGTACCCGGCCTGGAACATGAAGGTGACCAGACCGATCTGGCCGACCACGTACAGCAGCGGTTGGAGCTGCTTCGGGAAGATCGCGTCCTGCACCCCGGGGAGCAGGAGGCCCAGCAGCGACGGGCCGAGCAGGACGCCGGCGAGCATCTCACTCACCACCGGCGGCTGGCCGACCTTGCCCAGCAACCAGGCGACCGCGCGGCAGACCAGCAGGATGACCGTCACGGCCAGGAAGAAGCGGGGGGCGAGTTCGGTGGGCGTCACGACTGGGGTACCTCCGCGAAGTAGGTCGCGCAGAGCCGTTGGCGGCGCGCGTCGAGCACCATCAGCGTGCCGAGCACGAGCTGGACGAGACTGCGGCCGACCTCGGCCCAGCCGTCCCGGCGCCGCATCCGCCACAACCGGAACGCGCCGGGCGGGGTGGCGCCGGGCGGGACGAGATAGCAGGGCCCACGGCTCGGCAGCGACCGGGAGTGCTCCACGGTGGAGGTGAGGGCGAACCGGCGCAGCACCTCGCGGGTGGCCGCGCGCATCATCACCGGCGCGCTTCCCCGGGCCGGGCAGGCGCGGTTGGCCGTCACCCCGAACGGGACGAAATGGACCTGCCGGCGGTCCAGCGCGAGCCACCGGTCCGGGTCGAACGCCGGGTCCGCCGCCGGCCCGGTCCGCTGGTACGCCAGGTAGTTGAACAGCAGCACCGACCCGGCGGGCAGGGTCACCCGCTCGTCGACCCGGATCGGCGCGGACGTGACCCGGTGCGCCACCCCGAACAACGGATGCACCCGCAGCGTCTCGTCGATGACCCGGTCGATGGTGTCGTCGTCGGCCAGCCCGGCCGTCAGGTCACGCTGGACCGTCGGATGCTGCGCCACCGCGAGCAGCACATGGGCCATCGCCTCGGACAGTTGCACCACGGCCGTGTTGAAGAAGGCGCCCTGCAGGTACCAGGCGTTCTCCCGGGCGGTGAACGGCGGCGGCAGCAGCACCGGCACGGTGCCGTCCTCGATCCGGCGCAGCAGATACCGGGTGAGCCGGTCGCGCCGGTCCATGTGCCGCAGCGAGCAGCACTTGAGCGCCGTGACCACATCGTCGGCGTTGGCGACGATCATCTCCCGGACGTCCGCCGGGCAGGGCTCGCCGAAGACCAGTTCGTAGTGGACCTCGGCCCACACCGGCATCATCAGGTCCCGCAGCCGCACCAGGCTGAGCCGGCCGGCCGGGATCCGGTCCAGGGCCCGCCGGGTGGCCGCCTCGGCCAGCTCGTACGACCGCCGGTGCGGCACGGCCAGGATCCGCCGGGTGGTCCGGGCGACGGTCTGGTACCGCTCGCCCGGCTCGATGTGTTCCTGGTGCATCTGCGGTCCCGGCGCCAGCCAGTACCAGAAGAGGTCGGAGAGCCCGGCGCCCCGGCTGCGCCCGTCCGCCGCCGGGTCGGAGTAGACCCGCTCGAAGTGTTCGGCGCCGACCAGGGGTCCGGGCACCGGAATGCCCTCGGTCCCGTTGACCCGGCGGAACGCCCACTCCCGGGCCCGGACGAGCAGTGCCGGCAGGACCCTCACGGCCACCCACCACCGATCTGGACGATGTCCGGTTCGAGCGCGGCGACCCGGTCCGCGCCGCACAGCGCCATCGCCCGGTCGATGTCGTCGCGGAGCAACCGCAGGACCTGCCCCACCCCGGCCGAGCCGGCGGTGGCCAGCCCCCACAGCACCGGCCGGCCGATCGCGACCGCCGCCGCGCCGAGCGCCAGCGCGGTCACCACGTCGGTACCGCGCCGGAATCCACCGTCGACGATGACGGGCAGCCGGCCGTCGACCGCCGCCACGACGGCCGGCAGCGCGTCGATGCCGGCCACCGCGCCGTCGAGTTGCCGCCCGCCGTGGTTGGACACCAGCACGGCGTCCGCGCCGCCCTCGACGGCCCGGCGGGCGTCGGCCGGGTGCAGGATTCCCTTGAGCACGATCGGCAGTGACGTGACCCCGCGCAGCCAGTCGAGCACCGTCCAGTCCAGCTCGGCGTCCCAGCCGATGGCCCGGGGTGCTCCGGCCGCCGGGTCCGCCGGGTCCCGCAGGTTCTCGCAGACCAGTCCGTCGGGCAGGTCGAGGAAGCCGTTGCGCAGGTCCCGCAGGCGCCGGCCGAAGACCGGCGAGTCGACGGTGACCACCAGTGCGGCGCAGCCGGCCGCCTCCACCCGCCGGATCAGCCGCTCGGTGAAGGCCCGGTCCGGTTGCACGTACAGCTGGAACCAGAACCGGACGCCGGTGGCCGCGACCTGCTCGACCGGCTGGGTGGCCGCCATGCTGAGCACCATGACCGTCCCGGCCTCGGCCGCCGCCCGCGCGGTGCCGACCTCGCCGTCCGGATGGGCCAGCCGGTGGAACGCGGTCGGGGCGATCAGCACCGGCATCGACAGCGGTTGGTCGAGCACCGTGACGGTCAGGTCGCGCTTGCCGACCCCGCGCAGGACCCGGGGCAGCAGCCGGTACCTGTCGAAGGCCGCCGGGTTGTCCCGCAGGGTCCGTTCGGCGTCCGCGCCGCCGGCGAAGAAGTCGTACCGTGCCGTCGCCAGCCGTTCGGCGGCGGCCGCCGCCACGTCCGCCAGGTTGAACACACCGCGCCTCAGGAGGCCAGGCACCGGGTCAGGAAGGCCACCAGCGGCTCGCGGTGGACGTCCGGCCGGTCCCACTTGTTCTCCAGGTTCTCGGCCAGGTGATGCTCCGCCCGGACCTCGCCGTCGCGGTGGTGACGCACCACCGGATGCAGGTACGCCGCGTCGTGCGCCTGCCCGGGGGTGTCCTGCGCGACCCGGGTCACCGAGATGTCGAACGGGTCGACCTTGTCGTGGTCGGGCCCGTACTCCAGGGTCACCGCGAACACGTCCGTGGGCCGGTGGTCGGGGCTGGACAGCCCCACCCGGGCCAGGTATTCGACCGGTACCTCGTCGTGGTAGCGGGCCGCCTGTCCGGCCACGGTGACCGCGTCGGCGAGCACGCCGAACTGTTGCCAGAGGCCGGAGGAGCGGTTGACCCGGGCGATGATCGCGTCGGCGACGGACTCCGGCGTGCTGTCGAGCTTCTCGGCGGGCCACGGCACGTCGTGGTACCGGCGCTCCAGGATCTTGTGCAGCGCCCGGACGCCGTACCGGAAGCCGTGGATGAAACCGCTGGTGGCCCGCTTGAAGTCGCGCATCTGCGACAGGGTGCCGGCGAAGAACAGGTCCGGTACGTTCACCGACTCCCACTCGTCGGTCTGGTCCGGGAAGCGGTCGTTGATGGTCAGCGCCGGCCGGCAGTCGTCGGCGAAGATGTCCGGGTCGAAGCGGAAGCCGGTGCAGGCGATGACCCGGTCGTAGCGCAGCTCCCGGACGGTCTCGTCGGCGCGGCTGAAACTGACCGCCACCCGGTAGCCGTCGGCGTCCCGCCGGATCTCCAGGATGTTCCCGTCGAGGACCGCGTTCCCGGACTTCAACTGGTAGCTGTCGAGGAAGTTGTTGTTGACCGCGCGCAGGTGCCCGACGAAGTGCGACTGCCACGCCAGCCGTAGCGAGTGGGGCCCGGCCAGGTGGATCACGCTGGTCGTCTCCATCAGGTTGTCGGCGGTCTCGAACGCCGAGTTGCCCTTGCCGATGATCAGCACCCGCTGGTCAAGGAAGTCGCGCGGGTCGACCGACACCTCGTCGTACCGCTCGGCGGTCTCGATCCCCGGGATCGCCGGCAGGTACATCCGGCTGACGCCGGTGGCCACCACCAGCCGGCGGGCCCGGTACGTCCGCCCGGCCGTGTCCTCGACCTCGAAGACCTCCCCCCGGTTCACCCGCGCCACCCGGGCGCCGTAGCGCACCCGTACGCCGGTCGTGGCGGCGAAGTCGGCCAGGTAGCGCACCATCAGGTCGGCGGGCGGGAAGTACCGCTCGGTGTACGACGTGAACAGGCGCGTCCGGTCGTCGCCGAGCAGCGAGTTCCAGTCCTGCCGAAGGTTGAACTCCGGGTCGTCGGAACCGGTGTGCGGCTTGTTGATCGAGATGAGCGTCCGGTGGCGCGGGAACCGGGTGAAGAACGCGCCCGGCTCGTCGGCGCCCTCCAACACCAGGTAGTCGCGCCGGCCGTCCTGTTCGAGAAGGGCGGCGAGTTGCAGGCCGGCCGGTCCCGCGCCGACAATCAGGTAATCCAGCGGCGTTTCGGTCACCCGTCGAACATATGTCGCGGAAATCAGAGAAAATTCAGTCCGGCCCGTCAGCCGGGGTACCGTCCTGGCGGACCGCGCGGTCGATGCGGGGGTCGGGGACGATCCACACGATCGCCGCGACGGTGAAGAACGCCAGCGCGAGTGCCACGCCGACCTCGTCGAAGAGCAGGGCGCTGAGGATGCCGGCGAGATAAAGTGCCGGCGAGAGCCTGCCCTTGAGGTCGGCGCCGACCGCCCGCCGCAACGGCGACTCCGGTCCCTGCTGGTGGATGATCGTCGTCTGCAGCACGAAGTAGGCGACGGCCGCGAGGAGCAGGTTCAGTCCGTAGGCGACGACAGGTGTCCGCGCCAGCCTGGAGTCGTCCATCCAGGCCGTGGTGAACGGGAAGAGCGACAGGCAGAACAGCAGCGCCAGGTTCGCCCACAGCACCCCGCCACCGATCTGCCGGACGAGCTGGAACATGTGATGGTGGTTGTTCCAGTAGATGCCCACGTAGACGAAGGTCAGCAGATACGTCAGCAGCCCGACGCCGGTGGTGTGGACGAGGGCGGCGAGGTCGTGACCCTTCGGCACCCTCAGTTCCAACACGATGATGGTGATGATGATGGCGATCACCCCGTCGCTGAGCGCCTCCAGCCGACTGGTCCGCACCGCGCCACAACCCTTCTGCCCCGGCGACCCCGCACCCGGCGCCGTGCCGGCCGGGCGGACGATGGACGCCGTGATCGCCAGTAGAAAATAGCCGACCGCGGTGCTGATGGGGGCGGTACGGGCGGATGGGGTGAGGGTGCCGGAGGACGGGCCGGGGGTCGATGATCTCCAGGCCGCGGCGGTGGCTGCCGGACCGGACCGTCGCCGGGTCGACCTGCCCGGGGCCCGTCCGGCGGCCCGCCGGCCGGGCCCCCGGTCGCGTCAGCGAGCCAGCCACTCCCGGTAGGAGGTCTTGGCGATCACGGTGCCCTCCTTGGCGATGAGGGCGTCGCCCTTGGCGGCGGCGAACATGCCGGCGCTGTCGTCGGTGACGACCGTGCGGTTGTCACCGTGCGCGGCGATGGTGATCCGGCCCAACTCGTCCAGCGCGAAGACCTCGGGCCCGGCGACGTTGCGGGTGCTCCGCAGCGGCGTGCCCACGCTCACCTCGGCCACGGCCTGGGCGACGTCGGCCGCCGCCATCGGCTGCACGCGGGTGCTGGGCAGGCGGACGGTGTCCCCGTCGGCGGTCCAGGACAGCACCGCCTCGACGAACTCGAAGAACTGGGTGGCCCGGACGATCGAGTACGGCACGGGTCCGGCCTTGAGGATGTCCTCCTGCAACACCTTCGCCCGGTAGTAGACCAGCTCCGGGACCTCGTCGGCGCCCACGATCGAGAGGATGACCGCGTGGCCGACGCCGGCCGCCTCGGCGGCGCTCAGCAGGTTGTCCATCGTCGTCTGGAAGAACGCGGGCGAGGCGTCGTCGAAGGTCGGCGAGTTCGTCACGTTGACCACGACGTCGGCCCCGGCCAGCGCCTCGGTCAGGCCCTGCCCGCTGAGCAGGTCCAGGCCGGTGGACTGCGAGTGTGGCACCGCCTCGTGTCCGCTTCCGTTGAGGATCTTGACGACCTGCGAGCCGATGAGTCCGGTGCCACCGATGACAGCGATCTTCATGGTGAGAGACCTCCCTGAGGAAAGGCGAGCGGAGGGTTCCGTCTACCCGCTATGACCGGGTACTCCCGCCGGCTGTGACGGCTCGTCGCCGTGACGCCGGTCGCAGAACCGGAACCCTCCGCCCGTCCTCGCCGATCAGGGCTGTCGGGAATGTGCCTCGATGGCCTCGATGACCCGTGGGCGCAGTTCGGCGGCCCGGACGACCGCGTCGACGGAGCCCACCTCGACCGCGCGCTGGATGCTGTGCACCCGGTCGAACTCCGTGGCGACCTCGCTCAGCTTCTCGGCGCGTACCGAGGTGCGCAGCTCGTCGAGTTCCGCGGTCAACGTGGCGCGGTCGGCGCCGGAGGCGGACCCGACGTTGGCCTCCAGGTCCCGCACCCGGGTGTCGGCCGCCGTGCGGGCGTCGACCTCGCTGGAGAACACCGCCGCGGCGGCGGGAGCGCCGCCGAGCACCGAGGCGAACGAACCCTCCAGCGCCAGCACGGTCATGGCGGGGTTGAGCGCCTTGGAGAACACCACGAACGCGCCGCCGTGGTACCGCGAGATGACGCAGAACACGATCGGTCCACGGAAGTTGACGATCGCCCGACCGATCTCGGCGCCGTACTCCAGTTGCAGCTTGCGCATCGACTCCGGCGAACCGTCGAAGCCCGACAGGTTCGCCAGCACGACCAGGGGCCGGTTGCCGCTGGCCGCGTTGATCGCCCGGGCGGCCTTCTTCGACGACCGGGGGAACAACGTGCCCGCGGTGTAGGCGTCCGGGCCGTCGGTGGGCGGGAAGCCACGCCGCGGCACCGCCCGGGACTCGATGCCCAGCAGGCACACCGGAATCCCGCCGAGGTGTACGTCCTGCACCACCGCGGTCTCCGCGTCCGCCATGCCCGCCCAGCGTTCCAGCACCGGGTGGTCCTGGTCGGCGAGCGCCCGCATCACGGTCCGGATGTCGAACGGCTTCTTGCGGTCCGGGTTGGCCCGGCTGGAGAAGATGTCGCCGACGGTGCTGAAGTCGCTGCCGGCCAGGGTGTGCGGGTAGGTGCTGATGTCCCGGTCGACCGGGTCGGTGGTGGTCGCCCGGCGCGGCGCGTCCTCGCCCGGCGCCACGTACGTGTGGTCGTAGTGCGCCATCAACACGTCCCGGGCCGAGGGCAGGTCCGGGGCCCAGTACTGGGCCTGCCCGTTGGGCCCCATCACCCGGTCGTAGCCGCCGATGCCGAAGTTGTCCTCGGCGGAGACGCCACCGGAGAAGTCGAGGGCCTGCTTGCCGGTGAGCACCATGGCCGAGTCCGGCGTCATCACCAGGATGCCCTTGGTGTGCATGAGCATCGTCGCCTCGGCGTTCCAGTACGGCTGGGCGCCGACGTTGATGCCCGCCACGACGATGTTGATCTCCCCGCCGTCCTGGGTGAACTCGACGATCCGCTTGAGCGCCGCGGCCACCCAGTCCATGTTCTCCGTGCCCGACGTCATCGAGATCCGGGCGCCGGCCGACAGCGCGTACCACTCCACCGGCACCCGCATCCGCTCGGCCAGGTCGAGGGCGGCGATCACCCGCCGGCACTCCGGCTCCGACAGCGCGCCCAGCGACTTCGTGGGGTCACCGAGCAGGACGACCCGGGTGACGCCGTCCGGGTGCCGCAGCGTCGGGGTGGTGACCACGCCGGCGACGAGCGCCGCGCTGTTGCGGCCCTTCGGCCGGACGACCGGCACCAGCGCGTGGTCGTCGTCGAGGTCGTGCTCGACGAACTCGCCGAGCAGGCTGGTCAGCTCGTACGGGTACACCGTGTTGCGGCTGCTCGCCCGCAGCACCTTCAGCCGGTAGTCGTCCAGCGGCTCCAGCGGCTCCACCGGTGGTTCACCGACGGTCAGCTCGGCTCCGCCGTGTACGTCGAAGGTGATCCGCACGCCGACCCTGGTCAGCTCGCCGGTGCGCTGGTCGCGCTGGCGGGCGATGAACAGGATCTCCTCCAGGCCGGCACCCGCGGTCGTCGGGCCCACCCGCCCGGCGATCATCTCCATCTCCTCACGGGTCAGCTCGCTCGGCGGCCAGACGTAGATCACGATCCGGTTGGTGGGGAAGCGGGTCTTCGACGGGCGCAGCATCTGGGCGCGGCGGATCGAGTCGAGACACGCGGCGAGGGTGTCCTCGGTCGTCGGCAGCGCGACCAGCCGCCCGTCCTGCTCGCGCAGTTCGGTCAGGTCACGCACCTGCGCGAACGCGACGAGGCGCTGGTCGGACCGGTTCTCCCGGGCGACGCACTGGAAGAGATAGACCTCCTCGTCGGCCGACGGCAGCCGGGTCAGGTCGAACTCGCGCAGCCGCTCCAGCTGCATCCGTTCCGCGATGTACGGGTGCAGGCCACGGATCAGCCGTACCTCGGCCATTCCCGAGTCCGACGGGCGGAAGGTGAAGTGGTGGTGCATCACCGCGCCGCTGCGGCCCGCGACGGTGGCGGTGAGCCGACGCACCTGCGGCGGGAGCGGAACTGAGGAGATGACCTCCAGCAGGGCGGCGGCGGCCGCGTCGAAGTCCTCCGGCCGGTTCTCCCAGGCGAGGTAGATGTCGGCGACGGCGGCTTCCTCACCGCCGGCCAGCTCGGCGAGCCCGCGCAGCGCGTCGGCCAGCGCGTCGAAGCGTACGGCGGCGGAGACCACGCTCGAATCCGCGCGCCGGGCGAGCACGAACGTGCAGCCGGCGACCGAACGGGTCTGGACGCTGGTGAGGGCCCGGTTGCCGTAGTACCGCCGGGTCAGCACCTCCAGCATGACCGCGTTGTCGAGGTGGTCGCGTACCAGCCGCTGGCCGAGCAGCCGGACCAGCGGCTCGGTGCTGCGGACCATCTCGGCGATCCGCTCGGCGCGGTCGGGCGAGTCGGGGTGCGCGTCCAGGTGGCGCAGGTGCGTGCGGACCTGGGCGTAGACCCGGGCCCGGTTGCGGCGCAGCAGCGGCTGGGCGAACCAGGCGAACACCACGCCGCGGGCCAGGTCGGCGACCACGGGGAAGCGGACCTGGGTGGCCGCCACCAGCCGCTCCAGGGCGAGACCGGCGGGCTCGCGCAGCGCCTCGTCCGGTGGCGGTTCGCGCAGCCAGGCGCGCAGCAGCGTCGCGATGACCGTGGCGTCGGCGGACGAGCGTTGCTGGGCGAGGAAGATCCGGAACACCGCGGACTCAAGGGCCGGCGTACGTTCGAGGTCGGTGACCCCGTAGTTCCGCAGCACCTTGCCGAGCCGGGCCTGGAACGCCTCCGGTAGTCCGGCCCGCTCGACGTCGAGGCTCTGCAGGTAGGTGTGGAAGTGCTCCCGGGCGCTGTGCCGGTGGCCCTCGGCCGGGCCGTCCTCACCCGTCGGCCGGTTGCGGCTCAGCTCGGCCAGGTCGACGAACAGGCTGATCAGTTCGATCTCCTCGGCCAGCGGCCGGTGGCCACCTCCGGCGACGGCACGCCGGGCGACCAGGTAGTCGTCGATCACCCGGCGGTCGTCGTGCGGGTCGACGTCGAAACCGAGCAGCAGGCCGCGCAGGTTCTCCTGGCCGCGGGCGGCGCGCTGGCTCACCGGTACGTTCCCCGGCTCGGCCGGCAGGTCCAGCTCGACGGACGCGGCGGCCGGGCTGTCCGGGGCCGCCTCGCCCTGGTCGGCGAGTGGCTCCAGCCGCAGCAGCGGCGCGCCGGCCTCCACCTGGCTGCCCACCGAGACGGCGGACTCCTTCAGCCGCGCCCGGAACGGTGCCCGGAGCACCGTCTCCATCTTCATCGCCTCCAGCACCAGCACCGGTGCGTCCGCCTCGACCTCCGCGCCGACCGGCACGGGAGCGGCGACGACCAGCGCGGGCATCGGAGCGCGGACGACGCCGCCCTCGTCCCGGCTGATCCGGTGGGTCACCCCGTCCACCTCGACCAGGTGGACCGGTCCGTGCGTGCCGGTGAGCAGGCGGTACCGGACGCCGTTGACCACGATCTGCCCGGTGTGCCGGTCGAAACGGTCGAGTTCGACGTCGGCGGTGTGCACCTCGGCACCGGCCTCGATGCCGACCCGGAACCGGTGCGCGTCGACCCGCGCCACCCGCATCCGGTAGTTGGCGCCGCGCAGCTTGAGGTCCAGCGGACGGCCGCTGGTGTGCCGTACCTGCGGGCGCCCGCCGGCGGCCGTCGACAGCAGCCGCTGCCGCTCGGCGTTCTCCTCCTCCTCGTACGCCTCGATGGCGGCGGCCGCGAGCGCGACCGCGGAGTGCCGGTGCCCGACGAGGCCGCCCTCGGCGCGGACCCGGTCGATCCAGCCGGTGTCCGCGCTGGCGTCGATCACCGCGGGCTGGTCCAGCAGGTCGAGCACGAAGCTCTTGTTGGTCGCGCCGCCCTCGATGACCACCGTGGTGTCGGCCATCGCCCGGCGCAGCCGGCCCAGCGCCTCGTCCCGGTCGCGGCCGTACGCGATGATCTTCGCGATCATCGAGTCGAAGTCGGCGGGGATGGTGTCGCCCTCGCTGACGCCGGTGTCCACCCGGATGCCGGGGCCGGCCGGCAGGTCCAGCCGGGTGATGCGGCCGGGGGAGGGCGCGAAGTCCCGGTCGGGGTCCTCGGCGTTCAGTCGGGCCTCGATGGCGTGCCCGCGCTCGATCGGCGGCTCACCCGTCAACCGGCCGCCCGCCGCGATGTGCAGCTGCGCCTTGACCAGGTCGAAGCCGGTGGTGGCCTCGGTGATCGGGTGCTCCACCTGGAGCCGGGTGTTGACCTCGAGGAACGCGAGCTGCCGGTCACCCGGGTGGTAGAGGAACTCGACGGTCGCCGCGCCCCGGTAGCCGACCGCCAGGGCCAGCCGCTCGGCCGACGTCTTCAGCTCGGCGGCCTGTTCCGGACCGAGCACCGGCGACGAGGACTCCTCGATGATCTTCTGGTTGCGCCGCTGCACCGAGCAGTCCCGGACCCCGAGGGCCCACGCGGTGCCCTGCCCGTCGGCGATCACCTGGACCTCGACGTGCCGGGCCCCGGTGACCAGGCGCTCCAGGAACACGATGCCGCTGCCGAAGGCCCGCGCCGCCTCCTGGCTGGTGCGCTCGTACGCCTCGGCGAGCTCGGCGTGGCTTCGGACCACGCGGATGCCCCGCCCACCGCCGCCGGCGGTCGCCTTGAGCATCAGCGGGTAGCCGATCTGGGTCGCCGCCGCCTGGGCGGCGTCCAGGGTCTCGACCGCGCCGCGGCTCCACGGCGCGACGGGCACGCCGACCTCCTCGGCGATCAACTTCGCGCCGATCTTGTCACCGAGCTTGCGCATGGCGTCGGCGCTCGGCCCGACGAAGGTGACGCCGACCTTCTCGCACAGCTCCGCGAACGCCGGATCCTCGGCCACGAACCCCCAGCCCACCCATGCGGCGTCGGCCCGGGTCTCCACCAGCGCGCGTTCCAGCGCCTTCGGGTCGAGGTACGGGCGGGCGGCGGCGGGACCGATCTCGTAGGCCACGTCCGCCTCCCGCACGAAGGTCGCGGTGCGGTCGACGTCGGTGTGCAGGGCGATGGTCTCGATCCGGACGCCGGTCTCGGCGGCCAACTCCCGGACCGCGTGAATGAGTCGCATGGCGGCCTCACCACGGTTGACGATGGCGACCCGGGTAAACACGTGACCGGTCCTCTCGGTAGACCCACGATTGCGTGCCGGGCGACGAGAAGCCCCGGCTGTGATCAGCTTTCCGTCTGCCGGCCGGCAGCGCCATGTCGCTACCGTCGAACCCTGAGTGGCGATGGTTGTAGGAACCCAACAAAACTTTTTGGCTGTCCGGCCATCTGCTGGTAGTATCCCAGGGCTGCGGAAGAGCCGGTCCGCCGGTCGCCGCACGCGCCGCAGGTCCGGCGTGCCGGCCGCAGATCCGGTGGGCGGATCCCGATGAGTTCCGGTCACGAAGGCGGTCCACACCGGTATGACCACGCATGTGCTTGAGACCGCCGAGGTCGACCTTGTCTACGACATCCACGGCCCGCTGCCGGCCGCCGACGGCCGGCCGCCGCTGTTGCTGATCGGCCAGCCCATGGACGCCAGCGGATTCCGCGCCCTGGTGTCGTACCTGCCCGACCGCACGGTCGTCACCTACGACCCGCGCGGTCTCGGCCGCAGCACCCGCAAGGACGGCCGCACCGACCACACGCCCGAGACCCAGGCCGGCGACCTGCACGCCCTCATCGGGGCGCTGGGCGCGGGGCCGGTCGAGCTGTTCGGCAGCAGCGGCGGCGCGGTGACCGCACTCGCGCTCGTGACGGCACACCCCGAGGACGTGACCACCGTGGTGGCCCACGAGCCGCCGCTGCTGGCGGTGCTCCCCGACGCCCGGGCCGCCGAGCGGGCCCGGGCGGGTGTCCGGGACGCCTACGAGGCCAAGGGCTCCGGTGCCGGCATGGCCGCCTTCATCGCCATGACGTCCTGGCCGGGCGAGTACACCGAGGACTACTTCGCCCAGCCCACCCCCGACCCGGCCGCGTTCGGCATGCCAACCGACGACGACGGTCGCCGGGACGACCCGCTGCTGAGCGACCGGTCCTGGGCGGTCAGCGACTACCGGCTCGACCCCGACGCGCTGACCGCGGCGCCCACCCGGGTCGTGATCGCGGTGGGCGAGGAGTCCACGGACGTGTTCACCGGCCGCACCACCGCGGCGACGGCAGCGCTGCTCGGCCTGCCGGTGACGGTGTTCCCGAGTCACCACGGCGGCTTCCTGGGCGAGGAGTCGGGCTACGCGGGTCAGCCGGAGGCCTTCGCCAACAGGCTGCGCGAGGTCCTCGACCAGGCCCGCTGAGCGGAGATCCGGCGCGGCAACGACTCAGAGCCGGCCGGCCTCGATGATCCGGCGCAGGAACTGCCGGGTGCGGGGCTGGGTCGGCGCGCCGAGCACCTGCTCCGGCGGCCCGGTCTCCACCACCCGCCCACCGTCGAGGAAACAGACCTGGTCGGCGACCTCACGGGCGAAACCCATCTCGTGGGTGGCCAGCACCATGGTCATCCCTTCGGCCTTGAGGTCCCGGATCATCGCCAGTACCTCGCCGACCAGCTCCGGGTCGAGCGCCGAGGTGACCTCGTCGAGCAGCATCAGCCGGGGCGAGTTGGCCAGCGCCCGCGCGATCGCCACCCGTTGCTGCTGGCCGCCGGAGAGCCGGTCGGGGTAGGCGTCCGCCCGCCCGGCCAACCCGACCCGGTCGAGCAGCTCCCGGGCCTGCGCCTCGGCCTCGGCCCGACCCCGCCGGTGCACCCGGCGGGGGGCGAGGGTGATGTTCTGCAACACAGTCAGGTGGGGAAAGAGGTTGTACGACTGGAAGACCATCCCGATCCGGCGACGCACCACGTCCGGGTCCACCCCCGGACCGGTGATGTCCGCCCCGTCCAGCAGGATCATCCCGTCGTCCAGCTCCTCCAGCAGGTTGACGCACCGCAGCAGCGTCGACTTGCCCGAGCCGGACGCGCCGATCAACGCCACCACCCGGTGTTCGTGGACGGTCAGGTCGAGCCCGTCGAGCACCACCTGATCGCCGAACTCCTTACGCAGCCCCTGGCAGGCCAGCACCGGCGCGTCGACCTCCGGCATCTCATCCTCCCGACTGGCGGCGGGCCGAGCGCATCGTCACCCAGTCGGTGACGGCGATCAGCGGAACGGCCAGCAGCACGAACAGCACCCCGGCGACGATGTAGGGCGTGTAGTTGAAGGTCTGCGCGGTCGCGATCTGGGCGGCCCGGACCGCGTCGATCGGCCCGGCCAGAGAGACCAGCCCGACGTCCTTCTGCAACGCCACGACGTCGTTGAGCAGCGGGGGAGCGACCCGCCGGACGGCCTGCGGCAGCACCACGTACCGCATGGTCTGCCGGTAGGTCAGCCCGAGCGACCGGGCCGCGGCCCGTTGGCTCGGGTGGACCGACTCGATGCCGGCCCGGAACACCTCGGCCAGGTAGCCGCTGTAGGTGAACACCAGCGCGAGCCCGCCGAGGACCAGCAGCGGTGGCGTGCCGCGCAGCCGCAGCCCGGGTACGCCGAGGGTGAGCACGTACAGCACGATGATCAGCGGCAGGCCGCGGAAGGCGTAGGTGTACCCGGCAGCGAGCGCCCGCACCGGAAAGAAGACCGGTCCGCGCAGCGTCCGCAGCAGCGCGATCATCAGCCCGAGCAGCAGTGCGCCCACGGCGCAGCAGACCAGCAGCCGGACGTTCAGCCACAGTCCGGCGAGGATCGCCGGCAGGGCGTCCCGGGCGGCATCCGGGTCGAGGAACGACTCGCGGACCCGGGCCCAGCCGGGCGCCCCGGTGACGGCGAGCACCAGCAGCGTGCCGAGCGCCGCCGTGGAGGCGGCGGCGACCAGCACACTGCGGACGGTCTGCCGACGCCGGTACGCGGTCCGTCGTAGCTGCGCCGACGAGGGGACGTGCTGGTCCAGCAGGCTCACTTCAGCTCGGGTGCCCCGGCCACCTGGGCGAGCCACTTCTGCTCGAGCTGCTGGAACGTGCCGGACTTGGCGAGTTCGTTGACAGCACCGTCGACGCAGCGGGTCAGCGGCGAGTCCTTGTCCAGCACCAGCCCGAACACCTCGGGCGCACCGACCTGCGGAAGCTGACCGACGATCGCGACATCGGTCAGTTCCGCGTTGGTGATGTAGAAGGCGGTGGGCAGGTCCACCACGAGACCGTCGAGCTGGCCGTTCTGCAACGCCTTCTTGGCGTCGTCGTTGCTGTTGTAGACCCGTGGTTTCCGGTTCGGCTTGATCACGCTCGTGATCGCCTGGTAGCTGGTGGTTCCGACCTGGGCGCCGAGCACGGCGTTCTTCAGGTCCGCCAGCGACTTCTTGCCGGCGATCTTCGAGGACTTGGGCGCGATCACCGCCTGCCGCACCAGATAGTAGGGCGCGGTGAAGTCGACCGCCTGCTTGCGCTCCTCGGTGATGGAGAACTGGTCGATGTCGAAGTCGAACTCTTTCGGACCGGGTGCGATGGCGGTGTCGAACTTGACCCGGGTCCAGACGACGTCCGCGCTGACGTAACCGAGTTGCTGCGCGACCGCGTACGCGACGGCCGACTCGAAGCCCTCACCGTTCTCCGGTTTGTTCTGCCGGAACCACGGCTCATACGCCGGCTGGTCGGTCGCGATGGTCAGCCGGCCCGGGGTCCGGGTGGGCAGGCTGTGCTTGGCGCAGGCCGGGGCGCCGCTCGGCGGGACCGTGGGCCCGCGGTCCTGCGGCGCGCAGCCGGCGGCGGCAGCGGCGACGGTGACGGCAACGGCGAGCGAGAGGGCGCGTGAGCTGCTCCTTACCATGGTCGACAGCGTAGGCGGCGGTACCGTCGATGCCGCACGTCGTCCCATCAGTCGGGTAGGAACGGACCTTGCCAGGCCCCGAGCGTTCCAGGCGGGTCCCGAACGGCGGACGGGTACGCCGCCCGCGGAGCTCGCGCGAGCGGCGTACCCGTCGATCTACCTGTCCGGCTGTCCGATCAGCCGTGCCGGCTCCACCCTGGGATCAGGTGCGTCGGCTCCACTGCTGGTTGGCACCACCGTTGCAGGACCACAGGATCAGCTTCGTCCCGTTGGCCGTGCCGGCACCGTTCGCGTCCAGGCACAGGCCGGACTGCTGACCGGTGATCGTGCCGTTGGAGTTGAAATTCCACTGCTGGTTGGTGCCACCGTTGCAGTCCCAGATGATCACCGTGGTGCCGTTGGTCGTGCCCTTGCCGTTCGCGTCCAGACACTTGTTGCCGTACACCTGCAACTGCTTGCCCGAGGTGTAGGTCCAGGACTGGCCGGAGGCACCGTTGCAGTCCCACAGCTGGGTCTGGGTGCCGTTGGTGGTGGACGAGTTCGGCACCTCGACGCAGCGGCCGGACTGGCCACCCACGATCCGCTGCGCCCCGGACGGCGGCGGCGTGGTCGGACCACCCGTCGGGCCGCCCGTCGGACCACCCGTCGGGCTGCTGGTGGGGCCGCCGGTCGGCGGGGTGGTGCTGCCGTATCCGGCTGCGGTGATGTTGGCCTGTACCGCGTTCTCGGTGGCGTCCGTCGGGTAGCCGGTGGTCAACACACCCTCGAAGAAGGTGCCCGCGCCCGACACACTGTTGTCACCACCGATGCCGAGCAGGATCGCCCCCTCCTTCTTCATCGGGTTGTACCCACTCGGACGAGGCCCGTTGAACACCGTCGACAACCCACCCGACTGGGCGCTGCCCTCCCGGATCGCCCAGTGGTTCGACTCACCCTTCACGACCCCGGTGACAAAACGCTGGTTGATCGGCGGGTTCGGGTTGTACCCGGCCTTCGACCCGGAGAACAGTCCCCACTCCAGGTCACCCATCACCCAGGGGCCGTTACCGTCTCCCCAACCCCACTGCTTGTCCGCACCGAAGTACACCGTCTCCATGATCGCCGGAGCGTCGGCCTGGCCATCGGTCTGCGCATTGCCGTAGTCGAAACAGCACCAGTTGTTGTAGTGGGCGCCGTCGACGACCGCGTAGATCCCCTCCGGCTGGTCACCCTTGGCCACACCGTTGGTGTTGTTGTTGCGGTACCCGGTACCGGGAGCGATGAACACCCCGTACGCCCGGTGCCCACCGATGGTGATCGGCGCCGCCTTCGCGTCGGCCAGGTTGTCGTACCCACCCGCGGCCGGACCCTTCCAGTACCCCGGAGGCGCCTGGGTCAGCCGGTTGTTCCGACCCGACTGGTCATACAGGATCGTGATCACACAGTTCGTGTTCGCGCAGAACGAATCCTGCGCCGCGGCGTCGACGTAGCCGTCACTGAGCACCCCGATGTCCCGGGTGGTGTTGTCCGACGAACGCCGTACCTGATACAGCGGACCGCTGTACGCCGCGTACAACGCCCGGGTCGTACTGTGCGCCGCAACGCACGGCGTACCACCCGCGGCATAGATGTCACAGGGTCCCGAGGTGGCGGCCCGCGCGCTCGGCGCGTCCGACAACACATAGATTCCGGCGCTGACGGCGAGGGCCAACGAGACCCCCGCGGCGGCTGTGAGGCGGCTCAGTCTGGTTCGCGTGTTCATCGATTCCCTCTGCTGGGGGCGGGGGCGGGGCGGGGTGGAGGGTGCCGGTGTTAGCGATAACATCGTTGCCCGCAGCATCGTCGTAACAGTCAGAATTGTCAATATCTTCTGCCCACGGCACCTCAACGGACGGAGCTGCCGTGGGCGCCCCAGGGGTAGCCGATGAAGGTTTCCAGCAGGGCCCGCGCGCCAACGCCGGCTCGGGACGGTACGCCCGTGCTGACACCGTGCAGTGGCGGGACGAGGCGAGGGCGCTCGGCAACCGGGACGCGCCGGTGCCGGCCGTCGGCGACGGCGCGCTCGGGCTCTGGTTGGCGCTACGTGAGGTGTTCCCCGGCCACCTCGTCGAACGAACAGCCCGGGAATCCACCACCATCACTGCCGCGGCCTGATCAAGATTTCTCATCCACAAGTCTTGACGATTGCGCCCGTCGATGAGTCAGACTCATTCGGCAGACGCATCTGCGTCCGTGACGGATAAGTGCGATGTCGAAGCACAGCCTGGACTGAGCCGGCAGCGGAAGCTGCGGATCTGACGCCGCCACCACCGTTCCACGCATTTACGGGAGATGATGATGACCGACCCGCAGGACCAAGGACGATCCATCCGCCGGCGCACGGTTCTCGGCGGGGGGCTCGCCGCTCTGGGGGCCGCGGCCCTGCCGGGCGGGATCGCGTCGGCTTCGCCCGGCGCGGCACCCGAAGTCGCGGCCGCGTGGGTGGACCCGCCCAACGGTTACCCCGAGTGGAACAACAACATCGGGATCTTCGAGGTCAATTCGGAGCCGCCGCACGCGACCTCCATGCCGTACGCCGACCTCCAGCAGGCGCTGGCCGCCGACCGCACCACGTCGCCGTACCGGCTCGACCTCACCGGGACGTGGCGGTTCAAGCAGGTCGCCAAGCCCGCCGACCGTGACCTGAACTTCCACCGCACCGACGTCGACGACACCGCCTGGCCGAGCATCCCGGTGCCCGCCAACTGGCAGCAGCACGGCTACGACTTCCCGATCTACACCAACTACACCTACCCCTGGTGGGGCGCCAACGGGCAGAACGAGAACGCCCAGCCGCCGTTCGCGCCGACGCGGTTCAACCCGGTCGGCCAGTACCGCCGGCGGTTCGACCTCCCGGCCGCCTGGCAGGGGCGGCGGATCCACCTGCACTTCGAGGGCGTCAAGTCCGGGTTCTACCTGTGGGTCAACGGAACGAAGGTCGGATACCGCGAGGGCTCGTACACGCCGGCCGAGTTCGACGTCACCGACTACGTCCATGCCGGCTCCAACCTGGTCGCGGTCGAGGTCTACCGGTTCCCGGACGGGGACTGGATGGAGGACCAGGACATGATCCGGCTGTCCGGGATCTTCCGGCCGGTCTTCCTGTACTCGGTGCCCGCGGTGCACCTGCGCGACTTCACGCTCACCACCCCGTTGCGGGACAACTACACCAACGCCGACCTGGCGGTGAAGGTCGCGGTGCGCAACCGCGGCGCGCAACAGTCGGGGACGTACTCGGTGGAGGTCCAGCTCTACGACGCCAACCTGCAGCCCGTCTGGCCGTCGCCCCTGCGGGTACCGGTGAACGTGGGTGCGGTGCCGGCCGGGCAGGACGCGACGGCGCAGGGTTCCCAGGCCGTCCAGGGCCCGAAGCTCTGGTCGGCCGAGCACCCGAACCTCTACACCGCCGTGCTGCAACTGCGCGACCCGTCCGGCGCGGTCACCCAGACCGCGTCGGCACGGGTCGGCTTCCGCGAGTTCACGCTCTCGGGCGGCCTGATGCGGATCAACGGTAAGCCCGTGTCGTTGCGCGGCACCAACCGGCACGAGACGAACCCCGACCGCGGGCAGGCGTTGACCCGCGAGGACTTGGTCGCCGACATCAAGCTGATGAAGCGGCTCAACATCAACGCCGTCCGGACCTCGCACTACCCCAACAACGCGGTGTGGTACGACCTCGCCGACGAGTACGGCATCTACGTCATGGACGAGGCCAACCTGGAGACCCACGGCGTGCGGGACAGCTACCCCGACTCCAACTCCGCCTGGACCGCGGCCGTCGTGGACCGGGCCGTCCAGATGGTGCACCGCGACAAGAACCACCCGTCGGTCGTCATCTGGTCGCTCGGCAACGAGGCGGGCGGCGGCAGCAACTTCGTGACGATGCGCAACGCGATCCGCTCGGCCGACCCGACCCGGATCATCCAGTACGAGGGCGACAACCGGCGCGAGGTCAGCGACATCCGGTCCCGGATGTACGAGAGCCCGTCCACGGTCGAGAGCCGCGCCAAGGACACCTCCGACACCCGCCCGTACGTGATGATCGAGTACGCGCACTCGATGGGCAACTCCACCGGCAACTTCAAGGAGTACTGGGACATCGTCCGGCGCTATCCGGTCCTGCAAGGCGGGTACATCTGGGACTTCGTCGACCAGGGCCTGTACCGGCCGATCCCGTCCGGCGGCAGCGGGACCTACCTCGCGTACGGCGGCGACTGGGGCGACAACCCCAACGACGGCAACTTCTGCGCCAACGGCATCGTCACCGCCGACCGGCGGCCGTCCGGCAAGGCGGCCGAGGTCAAGCGGATCTACCAGGCGATCAACGTCTCGGCGGGCGCGGACGTCACCAGCGGGGTCGTCAAGATCACCAACGAGTACCTGTTCACCAACGTCAACGAGTTCACCGGCCGGTGGTCGCTGGTCGCCGACGGCACGGTCGTCCAAAGTGGAACGCTCACCGCCGCGCAGCTCGACATCGCGCCGTTGACGAGCAAGACCGTGCAGCTACCCGTGCAGCGGCCGACCGCCCCGGCGCCCGGGGAGGAGTACTTCCTCGAACTGTCGTTCACCCTTACGACCACCACGGCCTGGGCCGACGCGGGGTACGAGGTGGCGCGGCAACAGCTCCCGGTGAACTTCTCCAGCCCGCCCGTCGTGCCGACGCCGGTGGCGGACGTGCCGGCGTTGACGGTCACCGAGGCCAGTGACCGCGTCACCGTCGCGGGCACGGACTTCACCGTCGTCTTCGCCAAGGCGACCGGCACGATCAGCTCGTTCGACGCGATGGGCGTGCGGCTGGTCAACTCCGGCCCGGTGCCGAACTTCTGGCGCGCGCCCACGGACAACGACCGGGGCAACGGCCAGCCCAGCCGCAACGGCACCTGGCGGCGGGCCGGCCTGGACCGGACCGTGACCGGGTTCTCCGTCAGCAAGCCGTCGGACCGCGCCGTCCGGATCGCGGTCACCGGCACCCTGCCGACCAGCACCAGGTCGACGTACACCACGACGTACACGGTGTACGGCAACGGGGAGATCAAGGTGGACAACACCCTGCACCCCGGGGCGACCAGCCTGCCGTACATCCCGGAGGTGGGCACGATCCTGTTCCTGCCGGCGGAACTGGAGCAGGTGCGCTACTACGGCCGTGGGCCGGAGGAGAACCACTGGGACCGCAACAGCGGGTCCGACGTCGGTGTGTACTCCTCGACCGTCTCGGGGCAGTGGACCGGTTACATCCGGCCGCAGGAGAACGGCAACAAGACCGACGTGCGGTGGGTGGCGCTGGTCAACAGCAGCGGCCGTGGCCTGCTCGCGTTCGGCGAACCGCTGCTGGAGGTGAACGCGTCGCACTACACCCCGGAGGACCTGTCGACCGGTGCCCGGCACGACTACCAGTTGACGCGACGGTCGGAGGTCGTGCTGCGGCTCAACCTCCGCCAGATGGGTGTCGGCGGCAACGACAGCTGGGGCGCGCAGACTCTGGACCAGTACAAGCTGTTCGCCAACCGGGACTACTCCTACACCTACCGGCTGCGGCCCCTGCCGGATGTCGGCCAGGCCCTGGCGCTGTCCCGGCGACCGATGGAGACGGCGGGCGGCGGCAGCGGTCCGCAGACCGGCGTGTACTACCGGCTGGTCGCCCAGCACAGCGGCAAGGCCGCGGACATCAACGGCGCGTCCACCGCGGCCGGCGCGCTGCTGATCCAGTGGCCGGTGTCCAGCGGGCTCAACCAGCAGTTCGACTTCGTCGACTCGGGTGGCGGCTACTATCGGATTCGGGCGCGGCACAGCGGCCTGGTGTTGCAGGTCGCGAGTTCGAGCACCGGCGCCGACATCAGCCAGCAACCCGATTCCAACGCCGCGAGCCAGCAGTGGCGCGTGGTGGACCAGGGCGGCGGCACGGTGAGCCTGGTCAACCGCCAGAGCGGCCTGGCGATGGACGTGTTCAACGCGTCGACCGCCGACAGCGCCCGCATCTCGCAGTGGACCCTGGGCGGCGGTGCCAACCAGCGCTTCGCCCTCCAGCGCGTGTGAGCCGGTAGTCCGGGTGCGGACCGACCTGGCGCAGGTACCTCGGTACCTGCGTCAGGTCCGTCCCCGTCGACCCACCGCCCTGTTCCGAACAATCGCTCAACCCGCGTCGTCAGGTGAGGGCGAAGCCCTTGGCGATCAGCCGTTCAGGAGCCGACGTAGGCCGCCAGATGCTCGCCGGTGCGGGTGGAGCGGGTCGCGACCAGGTCGGCGGGGGTGCCCTCGAAGACGACCCGGCCGCCGTCGTGGCCGGCACCCGGACCGAGGTCGATGATCCAGTCGGCGTGCGCCATGACGGCCTGGTGGTGCTCGATGACGATGACGGACTTGCCGGCGTCGACCAGCCGGTCGAGCAGTCCGAGCAGTTGCTCGACGTCGGCGAGGTGCAGGCCGGCGGTCGGCTCGTCGAGGACGTAGACGCCGCCCTTGTCGGCCATCCGGGTGGCCAGCTTGAGTCGTTGCCGTTCGCCGCCGGACAGCGTGGTCAGCGGCTGGCCGAGGCTGAGGTAGCCCAGCCCGACATCGGCGAGCCGGCCGAGGATGGCGTGCGCGGCCGGGGTACGCGCCTCACCCGTACCGAAGAACTCCTCGGCCTCGGTCACCGACATCGCGAGCACCTCGCTGATGTCGCGACCACCGAGGCGGTATTCCAGCACGGCGGCCTGGAACCGCCTGCCCTCGCACTCCTCGCAGACGGTGGCCACGCCGGCCATCATCGCCAGGTCGGTGTAGATCACGCCGGCGCCGTTGCAGGTGGGGCAGGCGCCCTCGGAGTTCGGGCTGAACAGCGCCGGCTTCACGCCGTTGGCCTTCGCGAAGGACTTGCGGATCGGGTCGAGCAGCCCGGTGTACGTCGCCGGGTTGCTCCGCCGCGAGCCACGGATCGGGGTCTGGTCGACCGACACGACCCCCTCGCGGCCGGCCACCGAACCGTGGATCAGCGAACTCTTGCCGGAGCCGGCGACCCCGGTGACCACGACGAGCACCCCGAGCGGGATGTCGACGTCGACGTTCCGCAGGTTGTGGGCGTCGGCGCCGCGTACCTGGAGTGCCCCGGACGGCGTGCGCACCGACGGCTTCAGGGTGGCGCGGTCGTCCAGGTGCCGTCCGGTGAGCGTGCCGCTGGCCCGCAAACCCTCGACGGTGCCCTCGAAGACCACCTCACCGCCGGCGGTGCCGGCCCCGGGGCCGAGGTCGACGACGTGGTCGCCGATGACGATCGTCTCCGGCTTGTGTTCCACCACCAGCACGGTGTTGCCCTTGTCCCGCAGTCGCAGGAGCAGGCCGTTCATCCGCTCGATGTCGTGCGGGTGCAGCCCGATCGTCGGCTCGTCGAAGACGTAGGTCACGTCGGTCAGCGAGGACCCGAGGTGCCGGATCATCTTGGTGCGCTGCGCCTCGCCGCCGGACAGCGTGCCGGACGGCCGGTCGAGGGAGAGGTATCCCAACCCGATCTCCGTGAAGGAGTCGAGGAGATGCTGGAGCCCGGTCAGCAGCGGGGCGACCGAGGGCTCGGTCAGGCTCCGGACCCACTCGGCCAGATCGCTGATCTGCATCGCGCAGACATCGGCGATGTTCTTTCCGGCGATCCGCGAGGAGCGGGCCTCCCTGTTGAGTCGGGTGCCGTCGCACTCGGGGCAGGTCGTGAACGTCACCGCCCGCTCCACGAAGGCGCGGATGTGCGGCTGCAGCGCGTCGACGTCCTTGGCCAGGAACGACTTCTGGATCTTCGGGATGAGGCCCTCGTAGGTGAGGTTGATGCCCTCGACCTTGATCTTGGTCGGCTCCCGGTACAGCAGGTCGTGCAGTTCCTTCTTCGTGTATTTGCCGATGGGCTTGTCCGGGTCGAAGAAGCCGCAACCGCGGAAGATCCGGCCGTACCAGCCGTCCAGGCTGTAGCCGGGGATCGTCAACGCACCCTCGTTGAGCGACCTGTCGGCGTCGTACAGGGCCGTGAGGTCGAAGTCGGTGACCGAGCCCATTCCCTCGCAGCGCGGGCACATGCCGCCGGTGATCCGGAAGCTCCGCCGCTCCTTCGTGGTGGTGCCGCCCCGCTCGAAGGTGACCGCACCCGCACCCGAGACCGAGGCGACGTTGAACGAGAACGCCTTCGCCGAGCCGATGTGCGGCTCGCCGAGCCGGCTGAAGAGGATCCGCAGCATCGCGTTGGCGTCGGTGGCGGTACCGACCGTCGAGCGTGGGTTGCCGCCCATCCGCTCCTGATCGACGATGATCGCCGTGGTGAGGCCCTCCAGCACGTCGACCTCGGGCCGCGACAGCGTGGGCATGAAGCCCTGCACGAAGGCGCTGTACGTCTCGTTGATCATCCGCTGCGACTCGGCGGCGATCGTGCCGAACACCAGCGAACTCTTGCCCGAACCGGAGACGCCGGTGAACACCGTCAACCGGCGCTTCGGGATCTCGACGCTGACGTCCTTGAGGTTGTTCTCCCGGGCGCCGCGTACGCGGATCAGATCGTGACTGTCGGCGGCGGGTGGCTCGGGCGATCGCCCGTCCGACCTCGTGGTCATGCTCATCGTGTCTCCTCCAACCGGGGATGCAGCGGCGGGCCGGCGACGGCGCAGTGTACGCGGACCGGGCTGGCCGCCGTGACCGGTCGGTCCCGGCCGGGCACCGCTATGACGGCGATCAGGCCGCCCGCCACCAGCAGCCCGGCGCAGATCACCATCGACATCCGGTACGTCGGCGCGAGCGCGGCCGGGTCGGTCAGGCTGCCGGTGCCGATTCCGGCGGCCAGCGGCAGGACGGCCACGGCGAGCAGGCCGGCCGCCCGGGCGACGGCGTTGTTCACCCCGCTGGCGATCCCGGCGTACCGCTCGTCCAGCGAGCCCAGCGCGGCGGCGGTCAGCGGGGCGACGGTGACCGCCAGCCCCAGTCCCAGGATCAGCACGGCCGGCAGCACCCGGGTCAGGTACGGAGCCGGTGCCCCGATCCGGGAGAACAGCAGCAGGGAGGCCGCGCAGATCAGCGGGCCGACGGTCATCGGGAGGCGTGGACCGATCCGCCGGGCCAGCGCGCCGGCCCGCGCGGACAGCAGCAGCATCAGCACGGTGATCGGCAGGGTCGCGGTGCCCGAGGCCAGCGGGGAGTAGCCCGACACCACCTGGAGGTTGAGCACCACCAGGAAGAACACCCCACCGAGCGCCGCGTAGACCACGAACGTCACCAGGTTCGTACCGGTGAACGCCGTCGACCGGAAGATCTCCAGCGGCAGCATCGGATGGTGTGACCGCCGTTCCACGAGCACGAACCCGGCCAGGCCGGCGACCCCGACGGCCAGCGCGCACAGCACCGTCGGGGACGAGGCCCCGAGGGCCGGCCAGGCGGTGAAGCCGTACGTCAGACCGGCCAGGCCGATCGCGGCGGTGAGCACCCCGGTGACATCCAGCCGGCGGGCCGCGTCGGGGTTGACCGACTCCGGCACGTGCCGCAGGCCGACCAGGATGACCGCCACGGCGAGCGGCGCGTTGATCAGGAACACCAGCCGCCAGGAGGCCACCTCGACCAGCCAACCGCCGAGGAACGGGCCGATCGCGCCGGCCACCCCGCCCAGTCCGGACCAGGCGCCGATCGCCCTGCCCCGGTCCGCCGGCCGGAACGACGCCTCCAGGATCGCCAGCGAACCGGGGGTCAGCAGCGCGCCGCCGATCCCCTGCAACACCCGGGCGGCGATCAGCACCGTCACGTTGGGGGCCAACCCGCACAGCAGCGAGGCGGCGGCGAACCAGGCCACCCCGAGCAGGAAGATCCGGCGCCGGCCGTACCGGTCGCCCAGCGAGCCGCCGAGCAGGATCAGCGCGGCGAGGCTGAGGGTGTACCCGTTGACCGTCCACTGCAGGGCGGCGGCGTCGGCGTGCAGGTCCGCGCCGACGCGCGGCAGCGCGATGCCGACCACGGTGGCGTCGATGGCGGCCAGGCCGGAACCGAGCACGGTGGCGAACAGCACCCAACGGCCGGCCGGCTGGCCGTACCGGACCAGCGTCGGGGAGGGGTCGGGCATGATGCTCCTGGGGTTCGTCGGCTCAGCGGATCTGGTTGATCCGCACCAGATTGCCGGCCGGGTCGCGGAACGCGCAGTCCCGGACGCCGTACGCCTGCTCGGTGGGCTCCTGGACGACGTCGGCGCCGCTGGCCTGCACCCGCTCGAAGACGCCGTCCAGATCCGGGGTGCCGAGCACGATGCGCGCGTAGCAACCCTTGGCCATCAGCTCGGCGATCGTGCGCCGCTCGTCCTCGGACAGGCCCGGTTCGATGGCCGGCGGTTCCAGGACGATCGACGTCTGTGGCTGCTCCGGCGGTCCGACGGTGATCCAGCGCATGTTCCCCCGGCCCACGTCGTTGCGGACCTCGAAACCCAGCACGTCCCGGTAGAAGGTGAGCGACCGCTCGGGTTCGTCGGCCGGCAGGAAGGTGTAGTGAATAGTCAGGTTCATGGTGGTCAGGCTAGGTGGGCATGGGTGAGGACCGCTTCTCGATTCCTGATCGGTCGCATCACCTGTTTGGCTACGCAGGCCGGGATGCCGGCCGCCTCCACGTCGGTCAGCCGACGGAAGCTGCTGGGGGACATCCCGACCAGTTCGGAGAAGCGCGTGCTGAAGGTGCCCAGGGACGAACAACCGACCGCGAAACAGACTTCGGTCACCGAAAGGTCACCCCGGCGCAGCAGGGTCATGGCCCGCTCGATGCGCCGGGTCATCAGATAGCTGTACGGCGACTCCCCGTAGGCGGCCCGGAACTGCCGGCTCAGGTGCCCGGCCGAGAGATGGACGTCCCGGGCCAGCGCCGTCACGTCCAGCGGCTGCGCGTAGTCGCGGTCGATCCGGTCACGGACCCGGCGCAGCAGGGCGAGTTCGCGCAGTCGGGGATCGGGGCTGGCGGTCACGCCCGCCAGCCTGCCCCACGAACGGCCGCACCGGCCACCCCGATCTTGAACTGTCCCTGCTCACCGGCTCGCGCCCGGCGCCGGAACCGCCGTTCACGCCCGCGCACCGGCGACGAACCGGTGCCGGGTGGTCCGGATCCATCATCACTTACAGTGACTTCTCGCGTACCACCCGGGAGAACGTCCCGCGCGCCTTTGCAATGCTTCCCTCCAGGCGACAGGCACGCAGCGTGACTGCCCTTGGGTGGGCTGCTCCGGGCACGTATCGCCGTCACCGCAGTTCGGAGCGTGTGTAGCCGATAGGGAAGCATTGCAAAGGCGCCCAACCCCTGAGGTGGAACGCCGCAGCGATCATCACTCACCGTAGTAATCGAGATGTACCCGGCCTTGGCTGTTGTCATTACCTACCGTGAGCGCTCGAGCGCGGCTGGGCGGCTACCGGCGTTCGTGGAAGGTGATGCTCACGCCACCGGGGGCGGAACCCGGGTCGGAGCTCAACCAAGTGTTCGCGTTGAGGAAGGCGTAGGGGCCGGCCGCCCGAGCCTCGAAGGTCGGCACCAGCCGGCCGAACTGCCCGCAGTTGCGGACCAGGATCAACTCGCCATCGTTAGCCAATCAGCATCTATGGATATCTACCGTGTGTGCCCGGGTCCGTGACGTGACGACAGCACGCCGGGACCAGGGCGATACGCTTCAGCGGTATCGACGGTTCCGCAGGGGGGCGAGGTGCCGGTCACCGACGAGGCGATCGAGAAGATCAAAGCGATGATCGTGCAGGGCGAACTTGGACCCGGCTCCCGGTTGCCCCGGGAGGCCGATCTCGCCGAGCGTCTGGGCCTGTCCCGCAACTCGCTGCGGGAGGCGGTCAAGGCGCTGTCCCTGATCCGGGTGCTGGACGTCCGCCAGGGCGACGGCACCTACGTGACGAGCCTGGAACCGGCCCTGCTGCTGGACGCGATCGGCTTCGTCGTGGACTTCCACCAGGACGACACGGTGCTCCAGTTCCTGGAGGTACGCCGGATCCTGGAGCCCGCCGCGACCGAGATGGCGGCGGTCCGGATGACCGACCAGGAGATCGCGGGGCTGCGGCGCATCCTCGACGAGCTGGGTGATTCGCCGACCCTGGAGGCGCAGGTGGCCAACGACCTCCGGTTCCACGGCCACATCGCCGCGGGCTCCGGCAACAAGGTGCTCTGCTCGCTGATCGACGGCATGTCCGGGCCGACCACCCGGGCGCGGATCTGGCGTGGGCTGACCCAGGAGGGGGCCGTGCGGCGCACGCAGGAACAGCACATGGCGATCTGCGAGGCGATCGAGGCGCGGCAGCCGGGCGTGGCGCGAGCCTGGGCGACGGTACACGTAGCCGGTGTCGAGCAGTGGCTCCGCAGGGCCCTGGGCACGGCGGAATCGGTGCTGCCACCGGCATGACGGACGAACGCGAACCCGGACCGGAGCGGCCCGGCGGGGCGACGGTGCCGGTGCCGGTGCCGGCCGAGCTGGCCACCGCGCCGGTCGGGGGCGGTGACCCGGCGGTGCGGGTGCGTCGGTTCCGATGGAGCGACTACGGCTCGGTTGCGGCGGTCTGGGCCGCGGCGGGTCGGGACGTCGTCCCCCGGGCCGAGCTGGCGGCCAAACTGACCCGGGATCCCGAGCTGTTCCTGGTCGCCGAGATCCGTGCTGACCTGGTCGGCGTCGTGCTGGGCACCTACGACGGGCGGCGGGGCTGGATCCTGCGGCTCGCCGTTCATCCCGACCACCGCCGCCGGGGCATCGCCAGCCGGCTGGTGGACGAGCTGGAGGCCCGGTTCCGGGCGTTGGACTGTCCCCGGGTGAACCTGCTGGTCATGCCGGACAACGCGGCCGGTCTCCGGTTCTGGCGGGCGCTCGGCTACCTGCCCATGCCCGATGTGCTGTGTACGAAGCCGATGCGGGACACCGGGCCGTGAACCGCCCCGACCCCGCCGCCCCGACCGCCCCGCCCTGACCGTCCCGGTCAGGCCGGGAACTGTCCGAGGCGGTCGGGGATTTCATCTGCCGGAAACCCAACCGCACCGCGGTTGTAGATAAAGTCCGGCCATCCTCGACGACATCGACCCGTTCATCGGCACCGCCGCGACCGACCTGCCTCGGGCACGTGGTCTGGCCGCCACCTGGTGGTGGCCGAAGCCCCAGGTGGGCAACACCCACCCGGGCGCCACCTCGCCCCTGGGCATGGTCTCCGCGTGTGCCTACTCGGGCGCGTACCCCACCGGCTACGGGCGCTATGCGAAGAACACCGAGGGCGTGCCCGAGGAGATGTTCGACCGGCTCCAGGCGTCCGGCTTCACCCACTTCCAGCAGTCCGGCACCGGCGCGATCCGGAAGTACTACAACTACGTCCGGGTCACCCCGATGGTGGAGCCGCTCGACGTCCTCGGGCAGGCGTGGCCGCTGCACGACGAGGTCGCGGAGGCGGGCTACTACGCGGCGACCCTGGACACCGGCATCCGCTGCGAGATCACCGTCGGCGAGAAGGTGGCCGTACACCGGTACACCTTTCCGGAGCACCACAGCGCGCGGGTGGTGGTCGACCTGTCCTGCGGCGGCCTGGGCATCGAGTTGGGCCGCACCGTCCCGCTGCGTGCCCAGGTGGAGAGCATGGGCCACGGCCGGGCGCAGGGCACCGTGGTGATGGAGGGCGTGCCGCTGTCGGTGTACCTGGAGGTGGACAGTCCGGGCTGGCGGCAGATGCTCTGGTACGACCGGCGGCTGGTCGACGGCGGCACCCGGTTGGACTTCGACAGCATCCGGCACACCACGCTGCGCCCGTTCGGCATGTTGTTCATGGGGCCCGCGGTGGCCGGGCAGACCATCGAGGTGCGGCTCGGGTTCTCACTGCGCGGGTGTGACCAGGCCCGGCAGAACCTGGAGCGGGAGTGCCGGCCCACGCAACCGGGGTTCGGCGAGGTGCGTACCGCGACCCGGGCCCGCTGGGCGGAGCTCATCGACCGGGTCCGGGTCGAGGGGGGCACGCCGGCCCGGCGCACGGTGATGGCGACGGCCCTGTACCACTCGTTGATCAAGCCGTGCTTCGCCGACGACGAGAGCCCGTTCTGGCCGACCTCCGGGCCGTACGCCTTCGACATCTGCACGATGTGGGACATCTACAAGACCCAGTTGCCGCTGCTCGCGGCGATCGTCCCGAACCGGGCCATGGACCTGCTGGAGTCGCTCATCCGGGTGTGCGAGGAGGAGGGCAACTTCCCGATCGGGTACCGGATGGCCCGTGGCGCCGACCGGTTCTTCCGGCAGGCCAGCGCGCTCGCGCACACCGCGCTGGCCGACGCCCACGCGCTCGGGCGCAACGGTCTGGACTGGAGCTGGGCGCTGGTACACATGGTCGACGACCTGCGCCGGCTGTACGGCGAGGACTTCTTCGAGCACGGCCTGGTGCACCCGATCACCCACACCCTGGATCTCGCCTACGCCCACCACTGCACGGCGCAACTGGCCAGGGCGCTCAACGACCGGCACCTCGCCGACGACCTCGAACGCCACAGCCGGCAGTGGTCCAACGCCTTCGACCCGGACACCGGCCTGCTGCTCGACTCGGAGTTCTACGAGGGCGGCAAGTGGAACTACTCGTTCCGGCTGCTGCACGACATGGTGGCGCGGATCGCGCTCGCCGGTGGCGACGCGGCGTTCATCGACAAGCTTGACCGGTTCTTCGGCTTCGGCGCCGAGCCGGTCACCCAGCCCGGCCGGCGGCCGTCCCCGATCGAGATGGCCGCCGGATATGCGCTGAACCGGTTCGAGGGGTTGAACAACGAACCCGACATGGAGGCGCCGTGGGCGTACCACTACGCCGGCCGGCCCGACCGGACCGCGCAGGTGGTGGGGGCCGCCCTCACCTGGCAGTTCGGCACCGGGCCGGGGGGTCTGCCGGGTAACGACGACTCCGGCGGGCTCAGTTCCTGGTACGTGTGGGCCTCGCTGGGGCTGTTCCCGGTCGCCGGGCAGAGCCTGTTCCTGGTCAACACGCCCGCCTTCGCCCGGGCCACGCTGCGGGCCGGCGACGGGGAGTTCGTCATCGAGACCAGCGGCCACCGCGAGACGCCGATCGGCGCCGACGGCCTCGAAGAGGATCCGGCACCGCAGTACGTCCAGTCGGCCACCCTCAACGGTCGGCCCCTGCACTGCGCCCACCTGAGCGCGCTCGACGTGCATCGGGGCGGTCGGCTGCATCTGCGGTTGGGTCCGCAGCCGTCCGAGTGGGGTCGGGTGAACCGCCCGCCATCGCTGTCCGCGCCGTACATCACCCCGTGGGAAACCTGATGATCAAGCCATCCCGCCGTCTCGTCATCGTGGTCAGAGCCGACCCGGTCATCTGCGGGCACTCCGGCGAGGCCCGTAACCTCGCCGAGGTCGCGCTGACCCGGGGCTTCGACGACGTCCGGCTGCTGACCTGGCCGATATCGACGCTCCAGGCGGCCGGGCTGCCCCTCAAGCCGCTGGACCGGCTGTTGCCGTACAGCCCGGGGATCACGGTGGAGCGGCCGGAGGCGGTCGGGGACTACCGGGTGCCGGACGGCCGGCACCTCGCCGGTCTCACCGGTCGACTGGTCGAACTGCTCGCCGAACGGGTGCCGACCACCTGCCTGTCGATGTACCTCGTACCGCACACGACGGTCGTCACGGACGCGGTCACGGCCGCGCGGGCGGCGGGTCTCGCGCCGGACGTCCGCACCGTCGCCAAGGCGGTCGGTTCCGATGTCACGAACGTGATCCGGTCCTGCCTGCGGGACGGCCGGTTCGGCGCCGCGATCGTCCTGTTCACCACGTTCCTGGCCAACGACGAGGTCATCGCGGTGTCCGAGTACACCCGCGACGAGATCGTGCGCTCGGCCGAGCAGGTCGACGCGCACTGCGGCACCCGGTTCGCGCCGGAGTGCCGGCGTCGGGTGACGGTCAGCTACCCGCCGATCGACACCGCGGCCTACCTCGATCCGGATCCGGCCGAGGTCGAGGCGGCGCTGGCCGGACGCGGCCTGGAACGCGGCGGATACCTCCTGTTCCTGTCCCGGGTTGCCCGGGCCAAGGGGATCCACGACCTGGTGGTCGCGTACGGTCAGATGCGGTGCCGGGACCGGGTGCGGCTGGTCGTCGCGGGCACCGGGCCGGCCCTGGAACACGTGCGGTCGATGGCCAGGGAGGATGACCGGATCACCTTCCTGACCGATGTGGACGACCGGGAGAAGCCGCTGCTCATGGCCGGCTGCGCGGCGTACGTGCTGCCCACCAAGCCCGAGCCCGACTTCGTCGAGACGTTCGGCATCGCGCTGACCGAGAAGATGCTGGCCGGTGGCGGGCCCATCGTGACCACCCTGACCGGGGGGACCGGGGAGGCCGTCGGTGACACGGCGGTGATCGTCGAACCGGGCGACGTCGCCGCGCTCGCCGAGGCGGTGGACCGGGTGGTCCTGCGGATGACGGCGGACGAGAAGCGTGAGCTGGCGGATCGGGCCCGCGCCCACGCGGTGTCGTTCGACCGGACTGCCGTCTTCGACGGCCTGTTCCAGCCCGTGACGCCCGCCGGCAGATAGCCGACTGAGCCGGAGCCAACCGCCCGACGTCCGTTGAGCCGGGCGTCCGCCGTTGTGCGGGGCTACGTCGGGCGTTCGCCGGTCCGGTCGCGTCCGGTGTGTCGATCGGTCGCGGAGGCGTCGCCGCCGAGGGCCGGACGTCGGTGTCGTCGGTCGGATCCAGTCCCCGGGCAGAACCGATATGCATCGTGTACGGTCAATCATCAGACCGATCGACGCATTGACAAGCGTCTTATAGTTGTTTCCGTGTCCACCGTTCGGATCGGCGGCGCGGGCCGATGGGCCCGGGTTGGGTGCCCCGGTGTCGCCATTGACCGCGCCGCCCGGGTCACCACCGCGACCACCGATCACGGCGGTCGCTCGCCGATTGGAGTACCCGCATGACCTGGCGTCCAACCGCCGCCGCGCTGACCGGCCTCTGCCTCGCCATCGGCTCCGCCACCGTCCCGGCCGCCGCCGCCCCGGTCGGTACCGCCGGTGTGTCCTCGAAGGCCGCCGACGCGCGTGATGTTATCGCTCACACCGCGTCGGTCCGGGTCCCCGGGATCGCGGCCACCCCGCCCGGCGCCCCGCCCGGTGCCTGTCCGGCCGGCACCGGCTACGGCCCGCCGCTTCCGGCGACCTCGGTCACCGCCACGAAGATCCAGGGCGGGTTCTCCTTCCTGGAGGGTCCGGTCTGGGTCGCCGACGGCGGGTACCTGCTGATGTCCGACATGGCCGCGGCCACCGGGCCGGAGGGCGTCCAGCCATCGACGATCCGCCGGTTCACCCCGCCGGCGACGTTCGACACGTTCCTCCCCAACTCCGGCAGCAACGGGCTGGCGCTCAGCGCCGACGGGCAGCAGATCATCGCCGCCACGCACGACCAGCGCAACGTCTCGGCGTACCGGCTCAGTGACCTGAGTCGCGACGTCGTCGCGCCGAACTACCAGGGCCGGGCGTTCAACTCACCCAACGACGTGGCGGTCCGCTCGGACGGAGTCGTCTACTTCACCGATCCCAACTTCCAGCGCGGCAACCGGCCCGACCAGATGAACGGGCGTACGGGCGTCTTCCGCGTCTCGGCCGGGCAGGTCTCGCTGGTCGACGACACGCTGCGGCAGCCCAACGGCATCGCGCTCTCGCCGGACGGGACCACCCTCTACGTGGCCGCCTACTCCGAGAACAGGATCTACCGGTATCCCGTACAGCCCGACGGCAGCACCGGGGCCCGCAGCGTGTTCGTCCGGCAGATCGGCGGACCCGACGGCGTCACGATCGACTGCGCCGGAAACGTCTACTGGGCCTCGGGCTTCGACGGCCTGGTCCACGTGTACTCGCCCGCCGGCACGCAGCTTGGCACGATCCGGGCCGGCTCCGGCACCACGAACGTGGCGTTCGGGGACCCGGACCGGCAGACCCTCTACATCACCTCCGGCCCGAGGAACGACTCCGGGCTGTACCGCGTGCGGCTCAACGTACCCGGTTATCCGTACTGACCAGTATCTCGACCCGAAGGGACGTATCGCGTGCGGACCAGCCCTCGCCGACCCAGCCTCCTGGGCGCCTGCGCCCTGCTGACCAGCGTCTGCGCCATCCTCACCGCTGCCCCGGCCGACGCGGCGGCGCCCGAGCCGGGGGCCACCGGCCCGGCACGGTCGGCCCGAGCCGCCGGGCTCGCCGCCGACACCACCCCACCGAGCCGACCGACGAATCTCCGCAGCACCCGGCTGAGCTGCCAGTCGATCACGCTCACCTGGTCCGCGTCCCGGGACAACGTCGGGGTGGCGTACTACGACATCTACCACGACGGGCAGCACGTCACGGCGGTGTCGGGCCGAACGCTGACCGCCACGCTCAACGTCGTGCAGGGCGCCACCTGGGGCTGGTACGTCAACGCCCGCGACGCCGCCGGCAACGTGTCACAGGCCAGCAGCACGCTGACCGTCACCGCGCCGTTCTGCCAGCAGGACACCCAGCCGCCCAGCACGCCCGGCAACCTGGCCGGGACCGCCAACGGCACGGACGTCACCCTGACCTGGTCGGCCGCCACCGACAACGTCGCGGTCACCGGATACAACATCCTGCGCAACGGCGCGACGGTCGGCTCGGTCTCCGGTACGGCCAGCAACCCGCCGCCGACCCGGTTCACCGACACCGGCCTGACCGCCGACACCGACTACCGCTACACCGTCGTGGCCCGCGACGCCCAGGGCAACCTCTCGACGGCGAGCGCGGCGGTGACCGTACACACCGGATCGGGCTGCACCAGCGCCGTCTGCGGCACGACGGTGGTGACCACCGAACGGGACCTGCCCTGGGGGCTGGTCGAACTGCCCGACCACACCGTGCTGTACGGCCGCCGCGACCTGTTCGACATCGTCGCCATGAAGGCCGACGGTAGCGACAAGCACAGCATCGGCACGGTGCCGAACGCCGCCGGAACGAACGGCGAGGGCGGCGTGCTCGGCCTGGCCGTGTCGGCCAACTTCAGCACCGACCACTGGCTGTACATCTACCACACCACGGTGACCGACAACCGGATCGTCCGGATCCGCTACGAGGACACGCTGCGCACCGACACCGAGCAGGTGCTGGTCACCGGCATCCCGCGGAACAAGTACCACAACGGCGGGCGGTTGCGCTTCGGCCCGGACGGCATGCTGTACGCCGGAACCGGCGACGGACAGAGCCCCGACCGGGCCCAGGACGTGAACGACCTGGGCGGCAAGGTGTTGCGGGTCAGCCCCGACGGGACCGTGCCGGCGGACAACCCGTTCGGCAACGTCGTCTGGAGCTACGGACACCGCAACGTGCAGGGGCTGGCGTTCGACTCCCAGGGCCGGCTCTTCGAGCAGGAGTTCGGCAACAACGTCATGGACGAGACCAACATCATCGTCAAGGGCGGCAACTACGGGTGGCCGACCTGCGAGGGGACGACCGGGGACTGCGCCAACCACGGCTTCACGGCGCCGATCCACACGTACCCGGTCGCCGAGGCCTCCTGTAGCGGCATCGCCATCGTCCGGGACGCGCTCTACATCGCCTGCCTGCGCGGCAACCGGATGTACCGGGCCGAGATCAGCGGCAACACGCTGACGAACATCCAGCAGTACTTCGTCGGCACGTACTTCCGGCTGCGCACCGTCGAGCCGAGCGGCGACGGGAACCTGTGGTTGACCACCAGCACCGGCGGGGACAAGGACAGCACCCCGAACAACAGCAACGAGAAGATCCTGAAGGTGACCCTGGGTCAATAGCTGGATTTCCGCCGGTGGCGGTGGGACCCCGACCGGGCCCCACCGCCACCGGCCGGCGGTCAGCGCAGCACCCGACGCAACCGGCGGATCCCCTCGGTCAGGTGCTCGGCGCCGACCGTGTGGCACAGCCGGAACCAGCCGGGTTCCGGGCAGTGGAACACCTCCCCGGGCGCCACGCTGACCCGACCCTGGTCGAACAGGCGCTGCCAGAGCGCCCGCTCCGGACGCGGACCGGGCGGCAGCCACGGACGCAGGTCGACCCAGACCGAGAGGCCGGCCCGGGCCGGCAGGTAACCGATCCCGTGCGCGTCGAGTTGCCCGGTGGTGTGCGCGTACGAGGTGGCCAGCCGGTCCCGGTGGGTGGCCAGGAAGTCCGTCACCCAGTCCTTGTCGTCGAGCAGGTCGGCCAGCCAGCCCTGGGTGTCGGTGGAGACCGGTGCGAAGTAGGCCAGTTCCCGGGCCGCCGCGCCGACCGCTCCGGCCCGGGTGTGCAGCACTCCCACCTTGAACCCGGGCAACCCGAAGTCCTTGGCGAAGCCCCAGATGACGTGGACCCGATCCGGATCGATGACCTCGGCCGGCAACGTCAGCGCGCTGGCGAACGGGTCGGTGCCGAACACCGAGTTGGCGTAGATCTCGTCGACCACCAGGTCCAGGTCGAGTTCGGCGCAGACGCGGGCCATCGCCACCAGGTCCGCCGCCGGATAGGTCAGCCCGAGCGGGTTGTGCGGCGAGGTGAGCACCAGCGCCCGCACGATGGTCCCGCCGGCCCGCGCCTGCCGGACCGCCGTGGCGACGGCGTCCGGCCCGGCCACCGGCCCGGCACCGGGCGCCGGGTCGGCCGGGACCAGCCGGGCCCCCGACCGGCCGGTCAGGTCGGTGTCCAACGCGCCGTAGTAGGGCGCCGGCACCGCGATCGCCTCGCCCGGGTCGCAGAGCACGGTGGCGATGACGTCCAGCGCGGTGGTGACGCCGCTGACCACCACCAGGTCGGCCGGATCGACCGGCACCCCCCGGGTACGGGTGAGGAAGCCGGCGAGGCTGTCGCGCATCCGTTGGGTGCCGTGCAGCGGGGCGTACCGGGTGTCGGCCGCGGTCACCGGCCGGGCGGCCCGCAGCCGCGGGGCCAGCAGGTCCCAGAGCAGCCGGTTCTCGGCGGTGCCCAGGTTCACGTACCCGCCCGGGTTGTCCACGGGATGATATGGATCCGCCTCGGCGGCGAAGTGTGCGGTCGCGATCGCCGGGGTTTCCGCGACCAGCCGGCCCGCCTGTCGGGAAACCATCAGCCGGCCACCGGCTGGAACAGGCCCGGGGCGAGGCCGAGACCGAGGGAGGCGTCCAGCACCGCGCCGTGCAGCGCGGCGGCGTCGTCGGTACACAGCCAACCGATCAGCCTCGCCACCTCGTCCGGCTCGATCAGCCGGCCCTTCGGCAGCCGTGCCTCGAAGGACCGGCGGGTGTCGGCCGCCATCCGGTCCAGGGTGCTGGCACCCAGCATGTTGGTGTCCACCGCCCCCGGGCAGACGGCGAACACATCCACCGGCGCGTGCACCAGCTCCACGGCGAGCTGCCGGGACAGCTGCACCAGCGCCGCCTTGCTCATGCCGTCGGCCGGGTCGAAGTCGGGGAACGTGGCCACCCCGCCACCGACGCTGGCCACATTGACGATCTTGCCGTACCCGCGTTCCAGCATGGCCGGAAGCAGGCGCTGGGTGAGCCACAGCGGGCCCACGCTGTTGATCCGCAGCATCGCCGCGGCCCGCTCGTGCGCCGGTCCGGCCTCGTATCCCTCGACCGTCTTGGAGCCGACCGCCGCGTTGTTGATCAGCACGTCGACCGGGCCGGGCAGGTCCGCCAACAGCTGCTCGTGGCTGTCCCAGTCGCCCTGGCTGAACTCGAACGCGGTCACCTCCAGTCCTTCGCTGGCGAGCTCGTCGAGCAGCGCCTTGGCCCGGACCGCGCCGTTGCGGTAGGTGAACCACACGGTGTCGCCGGCGACGGCGAAGTGGCGGACCGCGGCCCGCCCGATCCCGGACGATCCGCCGGTGATCAGAACATGTCGGCCAGTCATAACCGCTCGCGTACCTCCCACAACTCGGGAAAGAAATGATCATGGGCGCGGGACCGGAGATACCGGACCCCGGTGCTGCCGCCGGTGCCGATCTTGGTACCGATCTGCCGCTCGACCACCAGCGCGTGCCGGCTGCGCCACAGCGTCCACGCCTGGTCGTGGTCGATCAGCCCCTCCGCGAGCCGCCACAGCGCGTGGTGCTCCTCCCCGGTGGCGACGGCGAGCAGCGCGGCCCGGCGCCGCGCCGGATCGTGGACGTCGAACCCGGCGGCACCGAGCGCGGCGAGGAACCCGTCCCACAGGCTCGGCTCGCGCAGGTACCGCAGCAGGTTGAGCTGCTCGGCGTCGCTGCGGTCACGGAGCCCGACGACGAAGCGGGCGTCCTTGCGTCCGGAGAGGAACTCGATCGCCCGGAACTGGCTGGACTGGAAGCCCGAGGCCGTTCCGAGCGCCCCACGGAACTCGGCGAAGCCGCGCGGCGACATCGTGTCCAGCACGTCGAACTGGGCGATCAGCTGCCGTTCGATGACCCGGCACCGCTCCAGCAGCAGGCGCGGGCGGTCGACCTCACCGGCCAGCATGGCGTCCCGGACGGTGGTCAGCTCGTGCAGCAGCAGCCGGAACCACAACTCGTACGCCTGGTGGACGACGATGAACAGCAGCTCGTCGTGGGCGGACGGCTCGGCCAGTGGGTGCTGGAGCGTGAGCAGCTCGTCCAGCCGCAGGTATTCGCCGTAGTTGGCGGCCGTCCGCACCTGTACGGCGTCCGGGCTAACCATCGATGAGCCCCGCGGTGGCGAACGCCTCCACGGCTCCGGGCACGTCGAGGACCCCCGCCGACCGGCACATCCGTACCGTCGCGGCGGCGTTCTCGCGGATCCGCTGGGTGCCGCCGAAGGAGTCGGCGAGCACGTCCCGCACCTCACCCGGAGCCAGTCCGGCGAGTTCCAGGGACCGGCTCACCGGGTTCAGGTCCCAGCGCAGGCAGTCGGCGATGAACGCGGGCAGGGCCAGTGCCGCGCGGGCCCGCAACCCGGTGTCCAGCCCGGTCCACAACTCGTGGAAGAAACCGGCGAAGAACCGGTGGTGGCGGCCCTCGTCCCGGGCGTGGTCCCGGGTCAACTCGCGCACCGTGGACACCACCGTCGAATCATTGGGTACTTCGTTAAGTACGGCGGTGATTAACGTTTCGAAGACGACCACCTGTAACAATTGGGCGAGCACCGGTTCGCCGGGTAACAGCCGTTCGGCACTGGCGTCCAGCCGGTCGGCAAAGCCGCCGAAATCCCAGTCCGGTACCGGTATATTCGTCATCTCCGCGACCTGGTCGGCCAGGTCGAGGCTGTACAGGGCGTGGTAACCCTCGTCGCAGTAGACCCGGAAGGCGTCCAGCCGCATCGGGTGGGGGACCTGCACCCCGATCCGGTTGTTGGCGATCCGCTCCGCGCCACGGTTCACCACCCGGGTCTCCAGATGGGTCGTGGCCAGCAGAAACTGGTAGAGATGCCGGACGATCAACGCGTGCCGGACGGCCGGTCCCCGGGCTGCGACCAGCTCGTGGTCCAGGTAGGGCACCAGTCGGGCGGGGAAGTAGACCAACCCGTTGTCGGTCTCCTCACCGAGCACGCGCCGGACCCCGGCCCGAACTCCCGCCGCGTCGTACCAGTCACCGAAGGGATCCCCGCTCATTGCTCTCCTGGAGTCGATTCTCCGTACCGCGCTTGTCGCGCCGCGTTTGTCCACACCGCACGGCCGCCACGATGTTAAACAAGAATTCGATCGGCCAAGGTCACGAAATTGACTCACCAATGTGAACACCACCGGCCTCGTCGGGCTCCCGGAGGCCGGGAAACCATCGGCGGCCGGTGGCGATCGGGGGGCGGATCGTCGTGGCGGCGAGGGTCGACGCCGGAACCGACACGCCGGCCGGACGTTGGTGACGTCCGGCCGGCGTGGGGTGGCTGATCAGTCCGGCTCGGGGCCGGTCAGTGGCTCAGTTGCGGGTCCACTTCTGGTCGTTGCCGCCGGTGCAGCTGGCCAGCACGATCGGCGTGCTGTTCGCGGTGCCGCCGCCGTTGGGGGCGAGGCACAGGCCCGACTGGACGCCGGTGATGGTGCCGTCGGAGTTGGCGTTCCACTGCTGGTTGGTGCCGTTGTTGCAGTCCCAGATGATCACCTTGGTGCCGGGGGTGGTGCCCTGGCCGTTGGCGTCCAGGCACTTGCTGCCGTACACCTGGAGCTGCTTGCCCGAGGTGAGGGTCCACTGCTGGTTGGTGCCGTTGTTGCAGTCCCAGAGCGTCACCTGGGTGCCGTTGGTCTGCGCCTGGCCCGGTACGTCCAGGCAGCGGGAGGCGGCGTTGTTGCGGACCGGGGTGGTGGAGCCGCCCGGGTCCGGGTTGCCGCCGCCGCCCGCGACCACCGACAGGTTGTCGAACTGGGCGGTCTCGCCCTGGCTGGTGCCGAAGCCGACCTGTCCGCTGCCGAACGTGGAGTCGTTGGCGCTGCCCACGGTGCTGCCGTCGATGGTGGCCGTGATGGTGCCGCTGTTGAAGGCCAGGGCCAGGCTGTGCCAGCGGTTGGTGCCCAGCGCCGAGACGTTGCCGCTGCGCAGCGTCGTCAGCTGTCCGGCGGTGTTGTTACGCAGGATCGACCACGCGCCACCGTCGGTGACCCGCAGGAAGTACCCGTTGTAACGGCTGATCGGGTCCAGGTTTGTCGTGCCGACGTGTCCCTCAAGCTGGGCGTAGCCCGACTTTTCGAGCAGGACGTCGGCGGAGACGGTGTAGTTGCCCCAGTTCAGGTTCCCGCCGTAGGTCGCCGGGTCGGCGAGGGTCTTCCAGGTGATCGGGGCCTGCTCGGACATCTGCCGCAGGCAGTTGCCGGTCCGCCCGGCGGCGCAGCCGACGGTCTCGAAGGCGCCCTGCATGTCCTGGAGGTACTTCGGCAGCTTGCCGGTGCCGTAGCTGTCGAAGTCGTCGCTGTAGGGCAGGCTCAGGGACCCCTGCGCGGGGCTGGTGGCGGTGCCCTTGCCCTGCCCGGTGGTGGTGGTGATGCTGTACAGGTACCCGGGCTGGACGGTCAGCGAGTAGTTGCTGCCCGACGGGGTGATGTCGGTGCTGTGGACGAAGAAGTCGTTCGTGTTGTTGGAGTTGAGGTTGGTCGCCCAGACGTGGACCTGGCCGGTGGACAGCCCGCCGGCGACGGTGAAGTTGAGCTGCTGGGCGGAGCCGGCGTCCATGGTCTCGATGATGGTGCTGTAGTCGGTGTTGTTCGTCGACTTCAGCGACACGTAGCTGCCGGCGTTGCGGTTACCGCCGATGTAGCCGCTGGACGAGTCCAGGTACTTCCACCCGGGTGCGGTGAACTGGGTGGTGTGCGCGAGGGCCCAGCTGTCCTTGCCGACCGAGTACCAGCCCGACCACGGCTGGTTGGCCAGCATCAGACCGACGGTGGACCACGGGATGTTCGGGGTGATCGCCGCGATCAGGTCCCAGTTCAGGTAGGCGACCATCTTGCCGTCGATGTAGCCGCGGTTGATGCCCCGGGCCAGCGGCTTGGCGCCGTCGTTGTAGTCCTGGGAGCCGCCTTCGCTGTCCCACAGGGCTTCCCCGGAGTTGGTGGCGTTGGCCGACACGGTGCAGCTGGACTGGGCGGCGAGGTAGCCGCAGGGGTAGTGCCCGGACAGCACGTCGATGGCGGCCTTGAGGGAGTTGTTGTTGATGACGGTGTTGGCCGGGCCCCAGTCGCCGGGCCAGGAGTCACCGAAAATGATCTTCACGCCGGAGTAGCCGTTGTTGTTGAGCGCCTGGCGCAGGCTGATGGTCCAGTTCGCGTCGGTCCGCTTCTCGTTCTGCGCGGCGGTGATGTAGTCCATGGTCAGGTTGTGCTGCTTGGCGCAGCCCAGCCAGTCGATGAAGTAGTTGATCATGTCCTGGGACATGAAGTTGCCGTTGCCGATCCAGCCCGGGGCACCCCAGGGCAGCGCCGCCAACTTGATGTTGGGGTTGCGGGCCTTGGCCTGCTCCATGATCCACCACTCGTAGCCGCGGTTGCAGTTGAGGTCACCGCGGGTGTGTTCGTGGCTCGGCTCCGATCCACTCGTCGAGTTGGTGTCACCACCCATCTCGACCTTGAGGATCTGCAGGGCGGCACCGTAACCGGGCTTGAACAGGTAGTCGAGGATCTGGCCGCGCTGCGGCTCGGGATAGTCGATCAGCAGCCGGCTGTTGCCGCCGCCGCCACTGACCGCGCCCACGCCGTCGAACGTCTTGCCGCCCGACGAACCGTTGATGGTGATCGAGGTGGCGGCCAGGGCCGGGCCGGCGGTCGTGGCCACCAGGCCGGTGGCGGCGAGGACGACGGCGGCCGCTGCCGCCAACGTCGTTCGTGGACGGCGGAGCAGGTGTTTCAGTGCTGGCATGGCGCGGGACTCCTTCAGCGGGGGCGGATGCGATGGACCCGTTGCGTCCGTTCGGGCGACCGTCGTCCAGACCGGTCCGGATGACGGGCTGTTATCGCTAACATCTACGGGGTGTCGGGCGGGCTGTTCCAAGGTGCGTGATGCCGGTCGGGTCACCACCGTCCGGCGGGCTGGTGCGGACGGGAGACGGCCGTGAACGGGTGCCACCGCTGGTGCGGTCGCGTACCGTCGCCCGGCTGCCCTGAGGACGGGTGGTGCCCGGTCGGAGGGATCGGCCCGGCAAGTAATACATATCCCTCGATGTCGACCGCATCGTAGGCACGCGCTCGGATGGTAGTCAATGCCCACCACGCCCGTGGATGGCGCGCGGCGGTCGGGCGCGGCGGCGAAATGGTTCGTACTCTTCGTGCCCGACCAGGCCGGGGCGAACGCGAGGTGCTCTTGAAACCCCTCGGTCGCTGCACTATACAAACTAGGCAACGGATCCGATCTTCGACCAGGGTGGGCGAGTGAAGCTACTTCGCGTGGGCGCGGTCGGCCAGGAACGGCCGGCGGGGCTGGACGCCAACGGTCGACTCGTGGACCTCTCCGGCCTGGTGGCCGAGATCGACGGGGACTTTCTCGCCGGTGATCTCGGGGCGGTGCGCACCGCGCTCGCCCGGGCCGAACTGCCGCCCGTGGCGGACTCGACCGCGCGGATCGGCGCGCCGATCGCCCGTCCCGGCAAGATCGTGTGTGTCGGGCTGAACTACACCGACCACGCGGCGGAGACCGGCGCCGCGACGCCGACCGAGCCGATCCTGTTCATGAAGGCCCCGAACACGATGGTCGGACCGAACGATCCGGTGCTGTTGCCGCCGGGCAGCGTCAAGACCGACTGGGAGGTCGAGCTCGCGGTCGTCATCGGACGTACCGCCCGGTACCTGACCAGTGACGCCGCCGCGCTGGCCTGCGTCGCGGGCTACGCCATCGCCAACGACCTGTCCGAACGGGAGTACCAGCTCGAACGCGGCGGCCAGTGGGACAAGGGCAAGTCGTGCGAGACCTTCAACCCGCTGGGACCCTGGCTGGTCACCGCCGACGAGGTGCCCGACCCGCAGCGACTCGGCCTGCGGCTGAGCGTCAACGGAATCCGCCGCCAGGACGGCAACACCCAGAACATGATCTTCGGTGTCGCCGAGATCGTCCGCTACGTCAGCCAGTTCATGGTTCTCGAACCCGGCGATGTGATCAACACGGGCACCCCGGCGGGGGTGGCGCTGGGCCAACCCGACCCGAAGCCCTACCTGCGGGCCGGCGACGTGCTGGAGTTGGAAATCGACGGCCTCGGCACCCAGCGGCAGACGGTGCGGGAGCCGTAACGCCAGCGCCGGTCGCTGGCCGGCGTCGTCCACCCGAACGGCCCCGCGCGGGCCGGGATCGGAGCACCGTGCAGATGGACTTCGCCGGGTTGGCCGCCGTGGTGACCGGAGCAGGCTCCGGAATCGGCCTGGCCACCGCCCGACTGCTCGCCGAGCGCGGAGCGGCCGTCGCCTGCCTCGACCTGGACCCGTCCGGGGTGCCCGACCCGATCCTGGCCGTCCGGTGCGACGTCACGGACGCCGACTCGGTCAACGAGGCGGTGTCGACCGTCGCCGAGCGGTTGGGCGGGTTGGACGTACTGGTGAACAACGCCGGGATCGGCGCTCAGGGCAATGTCGAGGCGAACCCGGACGACGAGTGGCACCGGGTGTTCGACGTCAACGTGGTGGGCGTGGTCCGGGTGACCCGGGCGGCCCTGCCGTACCTGCGCGCCTCGTCCGCGGCGGCCATCGTCAACATCGGCTCGATCGCGGCGGCCGACGGACTGCCCGACCGGGCGCTCTACGGCGCCACCAAGGGCGCCGTCCAGGCCCTGACCCTCGCCATGGCCGCCGATCACGTCCGCGAGGGGATCAGGGTCAACTGCGTGAACCCGGGCACGGCCGACACCCCCTGGGTGCGCCGGTTGCTCGACTCGGCCGCCGACCCGGCGGCCGAATTCGCCGCCCTGTGCGCGCGTCAACCCATCGGCCGGCTGGTCTCGCCCACCGAGGTGGCCGCCGCGATCGCCTACCTGGCCAGCCCGCTGGCCGCCGCCACCACCGGGGCGGTGCTCGCCGTCGACGGCGGGCTGCACGGCCTGCGGCTGCGCCCGCCGAGCGCGGGCCCGGCGGCCACCCAGGAACCGGTCATGGCGCCGCCCGCCGAGGGGTCAGTGCCGGAAAACCGGTGAACCCGACGGGACCGCGTCTGGCAGGACCGCGTCTGGCAGGACCGCGTCTGGCAGGACCGCGTCTGGCAGGACCGCGTCCGCCGCGGGGTGGCGGCGGACGCGGTCGATACCACTGTGGTTACGGCGTCACCGTGGTTACGGCGTCACGGCCAGCAGGTGTGCCTTGTAGCCCTCACCGTAGGTGCTGGTCGGGGTGCCGTTGTAGTCCTGGATGAGGACGTTGCCGCCGCTGCATCCCCACGGGTTCCAGGTCCAGGCCGTGTACCCGAGGCGGTGCTGGTCGAGCCAGGCCATCACCTTGTCGATGTAGTCGTGGGCGCAGGAGTCCTGCCCGATCTCACCGGCGTGGACCGGCACCTGCGCGGCGACGGTCCCGATCTGGCTGTCCCAGCAGGCCGTGTCGACGCAGGCGTTGAAGTTGTACGAGTGCCAGGACGCCACGATGTTGTTCAGCGGGTCGGTCGGCTTGTAGGTCAGCCACTGCCGCAGATCGTTGGTCCAGGTCAGCCCGGGGACGAGGAGGACGTTGCCGGCACCGGTGGCCCGGACGGCGTCGACCAGGTCCTGCATGCCGGCCACCTCGTAGCTGATTCCGGTGCAGGTGCCACCGTCACGCAGGCACTTCCACTCGGCGGTCGCGTTCGCCCAGTTGTCGGCCGCGTCCGGGTAGGGCTCGTTGAACAGATCGAACACCACGGCGTTGTTGCCCTTGAAGGCGTTGGCGACGCCGGTCCAGAACTGCGGCGTGTACTGCATGCTCGGCATCGGCTTCTGACAGGTGGCGTTGGCGTCGGAGCAGGCCGAGATGTTGCCGGTGTACTGACCGTGCGTCCAGTGCAGGTCGAGGATCGGGTTGATCCCGTTGGCGACCAGCAGGTTCGCGTAGTCCTTGACCGCCTGCTGGTACGCCGCCCCGCTGGGCGAGCCGGACAGGCCCAGCCAGCAGTCCTCGTTGAGCGGGATCCGGACGGCGCGGATGTTCCAGGTCTTCATCGCGTTGATCGACGCCTGGTCCACCGGACCGCTGTCCCACATCCCCTTGCTCTGCACGCAGGCGAACTCACCGCTGGACCGGTTCACCCCGAGCAGCCGGTAGGTGGCCCCGCTCGCCGTCAGCAGCTTGTTGCCGGAGACCTTCAGGGCCGGCGCGGGCCCGGTGGGCGGCGGAGAGGTGGTCGGGGCGGCCGTGGGAGAGGCCGTGGGGGATGCGGTCGGCGAACCGGTCGGCGAACCGGTCGGGCCGGCGGTCGGGCTGGTGACCGCGCCGGTGCAGGTCGTGCCGTTGAGCGCGAACGAGGTCGGTACCGGGTTGGTGTCGCTCCACGAACCGTTGAAGCCGATCGCGGTGGATCCGCCGGTGCCCAGCGATCCGTTCCAGCTCATGTTGGCTGCCGAGACGCTGGCGCCGGTCTGGGACCAGGTGGCGTTCCAGCCCTGGGTGACCTTCTGGCTGGCGTTGGGGAAGTCGAAGGTCAGGGTCCAGCCGTTGACGGCGGCGCCCAGGTTGGTGACGGAAACGTTGGCGGTGAAGCCACCGGTCCACTGGCTCTGCACGGCGTAGCTGACCGAGCACCCGGTGGCCGCGGCCGAGGCGGGAAAGGTGAGCCCGGCCAGGCTGGCCGAGGCCAGGGTCGCCGTGGCGGCCGCGGCCAGCAGGGCGGTACGACGTCTCATTCGGGAACCTCCTTCGAGGAGAGTGTGGCGATCATCGATGGGAGCGCTTCCAGAGCTTTGTTTATCCATCTCACTAAGTCAAGTGTCGATGCGTTCGACCGCATCGGATGCGCCTTTGCCCAGCTGTTCCGTCGGGTGGGGAGCGGGTCAGTCGACAATCCCGCCGGGTGCGGCGGTGGTCTCCCGTACGACGACGGTCTCGGTCGGGCACCAGCGCTCCACCACCGCCTCCCCGTCGACGGCCCTGAGCAGCGAGTCGGCCACCAGCTCGCCGAACAGGTAGACGTCCAGGCTCATCGTGGTGAGCGGGGGAGACGCCAGGCGGCACAGGCTGGAGTCGTCCCAGGCGATCAGGCTGAGGTCGCGCGGAATGTGCAGACCGCGTTCCCGGGCGAGGTTGAGACCGGCGACAGCCATCAGGTCGTTGTCGTAGATGATCGCGCTGGGCGGCTCGTCCCGGTCCAGCAGCAGGGCAGTCTGCCGGGCGCCCGACTCCTCCGAATAGTCGCCGGTGACCACGACGGCGTCGATTCCGGCCGAGTTCGCGGCCGCCACGAGGGCGGCGGTGCGGGTCCGGGTGTGTACCAGCGTGTCAGGGCCGGCGACCCGCGCGATCCGGCGGTGTCCGAGCCCGTCCAGGTGGGCCACCGCGGCCCGGACGGATCCGACGTCGTCCCGGCGTACGGCCGGGGCGGCGCCGACCGGTTCCCCCGCCACCACCACGGGCAGCCGCAACTCGCTCAGCACGGCCGGCCGGGGGTCGTCGACCGCGGGATTCACCAGTACGACGCCGTCGACGAGCCGCTGAGCGGCCCACCGGCGGTAGGCGGCGATCTCGGCGGCGTGATCGGCGACGACGTGCAGCAGCACCGACCGGCCGTGCTCGGCGAGCCGCTCCTCGATGCCGGCGATGAACTCCATGAAGAACGGCTCGGCGCCGAGCAGCCGGGGTGGACGGGCGAGCACCAGGCCCACCGCGCTCGTCACACTCATCCCGTCGCCAACGCCCGGTCAGCCGGCCGGTCCGGTGACCGGCACGGGCTCGGGATCGAGGTTCTCCGGCACGCGCAGCCCCCGGCTCAACGGGACCAGCTCGGACTCCAGCACCAGGGCGGCGGCGCCGACCGCGGACGCCGTCGCGGCGGTCCGGGACAGCCGTACCTCCACCGGGTGGGCGAAGCGGGAGTAGAACGTGCGCAGCTCCTGACGGACGACCGGAAGGTACACCGAGCCGGCGACGGCGAAGCTCGGCCCGGTCAGGACGAGAACCTCAAGTTCCATGACGTTGGCCAGGGTGCGGGCGGCTGTCGCGACGTACCGGGCGGACCGCTCCAGCAGGGCCAGCGCCCGGGGCTCGCCCCGGCGGGCGGCCCGGCTGATCGCGGCGAAGTCGGTGGCCACCGACGCCGGTCCGGTGCCGGTCCGGAGCCCGACCGCCTCGGCCAGCGCCCGGTCCGCGCGTCCGGCGGCGACCACCACCGCCGGGCCGGCCATCGCCTCCACGCAGCCTCGGGCCCCGCACCAGCAGGCGGGCCCGTCGGCGTGCACGCAGACGTGCCCGAGCTCGCCCGCGTTGCCGCTCGGACCCCGGTAGGTGATCCCGTTGATGACCAGGCCCGCGCCGATCTCGCTGCCCATGTAGAGGGCCGCGGCGGCGGTCGCCGTGCCGAAACCGCCGGCCCAGTGCTCGCCCAGTGCCGCGGCGGTGGCGTCGTTGTCCAGGACCACCGGCAGTGCGGTGGCCCGCTCCAGCGCCGGGCCCAGCGGGAAGCCCTCCCACTGCCGCATGGCGGGGCCGAGGCCGAAGTGCGGGGTGTCGGCCCGCCGGGCGGCGACGACGTGACCGGCGTTCCGGGCCGGTCCGGAAGGGGCACCGAGCGGCCCCGGGAAGACCACGCCGACGCCGAGCACCCGGTCGCGGTCCACGCCGACGCTGTCGATCAGCGTCCCGATCTCGGCCGCGATCCGGGCGAGGACGACCGGGGGATCCTCGGCGCCGGCGCCGGGCCGGGAGATCCGGGCCACCGCCACCCCCGCGAGGTTGGCCAGCACGTACGTCATGACGCCGTGGTCCAGGTGCACCCCCACCGCGTACCGGGCGGCGTGGTCGAGTTGGAGCAGCACCCGCCGTTTGCCGCCGGTCGACTCGGCGTGCCCGGTCTCGACGACCAGACCCTCGTTGATCAGCTTGCGGACCAGGGTGGAGATGGTGGGCGCGGTGAAGCCGGTGGCGTTGATCAGGCCCACCCGGCTGATCGTGCCGGCCGCCCGGATCGCGTCGAGGACAGCTGCCTTGCTGCTCGCGTGCGGCTTGCTCGCTGCTGGTCCGCCCACTGCTCCTCTGTCACCGAATGCGTCGATTGCCCGGCACAGGATACAAGGGCCGGCGAGTTGCCCGGACCGGTGCCGTCGGTGGTGGGTCGAGGCGAATGTGAGACAGCGCACGTATTACCGGGTCAATGGTGGTGCGGACGGCGTGCGCTGGCATTCTTGCGCGCGTAGCGGCGACGGGGGACGCCGCTGTGCCGCCTCCGGGTCGGATCCCACGCCCGACGGTTGCGTTCCACGTTCGACCGGCACCATGTCGACCTCCCCGCCGGCAGTTGGACCTGGAGGGTCATGTGACCGAACACGCCGCCGCGACGCCGAACAAACTCGATGCCGCCGTTCTCAAGATCGCCGGAGTTGTCGTACTCGGCGCGATCATGTCAATTCTCGATATCACGGTCGTCAGCGTTGCGCTGCCGACGTTCCAGACCGAGTTCAACGCCACGTACGCCCAGGTCGCCTGGACCATGACGGGTTACACCCTGGCCCTGGCCACGGTGATCCCGCTCAGCGGCTGGGCCGCCGACCGGTTCGGCACCAAGCGGCTGTACATGCTCGCCCTGCTGCTGTTCACCCTCGGCTCCGCGCTGTGCGCCACGGCGGACTCGATCGGCCAACTCGTCACCTTCCGGGTGCTGCAGGGCCTGGGTGGCGGCATGCTCATGCCACTCGGCATGACGATCATGACCCGGGCGGCCGGTCCCCAACGGATCGGCCGGCTGATGGCCGTGCTCGGCATCCCGATGCTGCTCGGCCCGATCGGTGGACCGATCCTCGGTGGCTGGTTGATCGAGGCCGCCAGCTGGCACTGGGTCTTCCTGATCAACGTGCCGATCGGTGCCATCGCGCTGGTGTACGCGTTCTTCGCGCTGCCGAAGGACAACCCCGAGCCCTCCGAGTCGTTCGACTTCCTCGGGATGCTGATGCTCTCGCCCGGTCTGGCCCTGTTCCTCTACGGGGTGTCGTCGCTGCCGGAAACCGGCACGATCACCGCCACCAAGGTCTGGGCCACGATGCTGGTCGGCGCGGCCCTGGTGATCGGCTTCGTCCTGTACTCGTTCCGGACCCGGCACCCGCTGCTCGACCTGCGGCTGTTCCGCAACCGCAGCCTGACCGTCTCGTCGGTCTCGCTGTTCGTGTTCATCATCGCCTTCATGGGCGCCGGCCTGCTGTTCCCGAGCTACTTCCTCCAGGTGCGCGGCGAGTCCACGCTGCACGCCGGCCTGTTGATGGCCCCGCAGGGCATCGGCGCGATGCTCACCATGCCGATCGCGGGCATGCTGGCCGACAAGATCCCGGTCGGGCGCACCGTGCCGTTCGCGATGGCCCTCATCGCCGCCGGCTTCCTCACCTTCACGCAGGTCACCACGGACACCTCGTACCTGCTGCTGTGTGGTTCGCTGTTCGTGATGGGCCTCGGGATGGGCGGCACGATGATGCCGATCATGACCTCGGCGTTGCGGACGCTGACCAACCAGGAGGTGGCACGCGGCTCCACGCTGACGAACATCCTCCAGCAGATCGGTGGGTCGGTCGGCTCCGCGGTCATGTCGGTGATCCTCACCAGCCGGTTGAACGGTTCGACCCCGATCCCGGGGTTCACCGACCCGCGTACCGGCAAGCCCGTCACGGAGGCCGCCGCGGCCATCGCCAACCAGCACGGCGCGCAACTGCCGGTGCCCGCGCCGCTGATCCAGCGCGGCCTGGAGTTCGTGGCCGACTCGTTCGCCACCACGTTCTGGGTGGGTTTCGCGCTGGTGATCGCCACGTTCATCCCGATCGCCTTCCTGCCACGTCGACGCAAGGCGTCGCCCCTGGTGGAGGAGACGCCGGGCGACGGCGGCGAGCACACCGCCGCGACGCCAGTCATGATCCACTGAGCCTGGTCGACGGCCTCGGCGCCTGCCGGGGCCGTCGACCGGATCGCCGGGGCGGTGCCGTCGAAGTCCAGCGGCGCCGCCGACACCTGATCCGCGGGTTCAGGGTCCGAGTCCCTGGCGGCGCACCAAACGATCAAGACTCTGACCAAGCAGTCCTCTGCCGGGTCGGAGCCCTTTTCGGGTAAGGGGTTGGACCATCGGGAGACCGGTGGGCGCTGCGTCCCGCGGTTGTTGCGGATCGACGATGCCGACGAGCGGTAGGCCAGCGCTGGCGCGATACGGCGGCCGGTTCGTTTGCGGTCAGGCGTGGCCGGAAGCGGCCGATTGGTGAGCGAGTTGGGCCGCTGTCTCGAACGCCACCGTCCAGGGGAAGGCTGTCCGCCGTTCGGTGCCGCTGCCGGGCGGGTGCGGTTCCCACTGGTCGTCGGGGCCGAGCAGGAGGCGTACCCCTTCGTCACGGAGGCTGGCCACGGCGCGCCGGAACGGTGCCCGCGCGGCGAGGGCGGCGTTCACGAACGGGACGATGATGGTCGGCACCTGCCTGCCGATCAGTTCGGCGACCGAGGTCATGGCGTAGTTGTCGGCCAGACCGAGAGCGATCTTGTTGATCGAGTTGTACGTCGCGGGCGCGATGACCAGGGCGTCGGTGGCCGGAAGCGACCGGCGGGTGCCGGGCGACGACCGGTACGTCGACCGGACCGGATGACCGGTGAGACTCTCGAGCGGCTGCGGTTCGATGAAATCCATCGCGCTCGGCGTGGCGGTGATCGCCGCTGTCCAGGATCGCTCCCGGGCGGCCTTGACGAGCCGGGCTACCTCGGCGGCCGGACCGGCGCCGCAGACGACGATCTGGAGGTGACCGCCGGTCACAACCGGATCCCGGCGCTTTGGGCGAAGCCGACAGCGGCGGTGCGGGCAGATCCCTTGGTGAGCGTGGCGAGGTCGCCGGCGATGCGCTGGACCACTGGTCGGCAGCGGATCTCCTCGGGCGCCACCTCGTACGCGGTGCGCAGCGCGCTGAGGCCGTACTCGTAGCGGCCCCACTGGGCGTAGGCGCGTGCCACGTCGACGAACAGGGACGCCTTGCGCTCGGCCAGCGTCACTTTCTCCAGCGGAACCGTGCGGGCGAGTGCGATGGCTGTTCCGGCATCGCCCAGGGTCAGCGCGATGTTGACCCGGTGCAGCAGGACATTGGTGGCGCCGAAGCCGGTCCACCGGTCGTTGCCGTCGTAGCCGAGGCGGGTCGCCGCGCGGGTTGCCTCATCGAGCATCGCGTGGGCGGTGTCCCGATCGTCTCTACGGGCGGCGGCGATGGCTCCTCGCAGAACGAGGGCGCCGTAGACGGCCACCGCATCGGTCAACGCGAGGCGGGTGTCCCGGTCGAGCGAGTCGGCCGCGTCACTGGCGAGGGTCACCGCCTGGGCGTCGTGACCGTTGCCCATCAGCGCGTGCGTCATGATCCGGGCGCTCGCGGCGATCGCCACCGGGTCCTGGCTCATGGCAGCGGCCCTGGTGCTTCTCTTGGCCGCCACCAGGGCCGTGCCGTGATCGCCCACCTTGAGCAGGACGCTGCCAACGACGTGGTACAGGTCGGCGGCCAGGACCTCGACCTGTGACCGCTGCTCGCGCTCAGCGCCCGACTTCACCGGTTCGAGGGACGGCAGCAGCGTCACGAGCCGGTCGAGTACGCGCTCGTACCGGCAGGCCTGGTAGTCGACCTTGGCTGCAGCGACGGCCCGGGAGAACTGCGGAAGTGACAGCGCCGCACCGTCCGAGTGTGCGGGCGAGAAGAGCGCATCGAACAGCGGAGCGACGTTGGGTGCGGCGGCGATGCTGATCGCCGCCCCGCGTAGGAGGTCTCTGCGCCGCACGTCACCATCCGAGCCCGAGCCACCGTCTCTGTCATCGCCAGTATCCGCATGCACGCCAGCTTCCGGCCGCACGGCACCCGTAGTTGCACCGCTGGTGCCAGCCGCCCGCAGCGCCTCGAAGCGTTCCCGTACCTCGGGCGTGGCTCGTGACCCGACGTACCGGCAAGCGCTCGCGCCGGGCGCTCCGTCGACCGCACGGGTGACTCCCCGTTCGCGTACGGCCAGCAGGGCTGCGCGGGCGGGTGACCGGCGGTCTGCTCCCAGCCGCTGGCCGACAGCGGTGGGGGGGGGGGGGGGGGGGGGGGGGAGGAACAAAAAAAAAAAAAAAAAAAAAAAAAAAGAAAAAAAACGAGGACGAACCCTCACCGCAACGCCAACCACGGCACAACGCCTACCACGCC